>NZ_JABXEM010000224.1:0-20250 GCF_013372595.1 Myxococcus sp. AM011 | reverse complement strand
CGACGGGGCCCGGCGTGGCGGCCGTCATCCTCGGAATGGCGGGACGCGCGGGAGCCGCCGGTGTCCCGGGAGGGCTTCCCGGCGGCTTGCCAGAGCTGGGATCGGTAGGCTCGGACATCGCGCTCGTCTACTGGGCCACGGCGGGCAGGTCGTTGTTGGTGTGTCCAGCCAGGCGCGTGCTGCGGTTCGACTGGATGGACTTCTGGATGTCGTCCTCCGACATGCCAGACGACAGGGTGATGGTCGTCGACGTCTTCTGTCCCGTCTCCGTGTCGCACGCGGACACGTTCACCAGTCCGTCGGTGTTGATCTCGAAGGTGACCTCAATCTTCACCTCGCCGCGATAGCCGATGCGGAAGCCCGCGAACTCGAACTCACCGAGCATCTCGCACTCGTCGGCCCGGTTGGACTCGCCCTGATACACGCGAATCTTCACCTTCTCCTGCCCGTCGCGGCTGGTGGTGAACGCCTTCGAGCGGTCGATGGGCACCGGCGTGTTCTTGTCGATGATCTTCTCGGTGTATCCGCCCACCGTGCCGATGCGCAGCGTCAGCGGCGTGACGTCCACCAGGAACGTCTCCGTCCTGCTGTCCAGCAGCGCATGCGACTGGAGCGCCGCGCCCATGGCCACGACCTGGTCGGGGTTGATGCCCTCCAGCGGAGCCTTCTGGAAGTAGTGCTTCACGGAGTTGCGGATGATGGGCAGCCGCGTGGGCCCGCCCACCAGGATGACCGCGTCGATGTCCGCCGCCGTCAGTCGCGCGCTCTGCAGCGCCTCGTCGCAGACCTTGAACGTGCGCTGCACCAGGTCCATCACCATCCGGTTGAACTGGTCCTGGTTCAGCGTGTGGCGCAGGTCCATCACGTTGCCCTGCGCGTCCTGGCAGATGCCCGCGCACAGGATGTCCGCGGAGCCCGTCTGCCCCACGTCGATCTTCGCCTTCTCCGCGGCCTCCTTCAGCATCTGGAGGCAGAACTTGTTCTGCCGCAAATCCAGCCGCGTCTTGTTCAGGAAGTCGTCCGCCAGCCACGTCATGATGCGGTCGTCGAAGTCGTCGCCGCCCAGGTACGTGTCGCCCGCCGTCGCGAGCACCTCGAAGACGTCCTTGCCGATCTCCAGGATGGACACGTCGAACGTGCCGCCGCCCAGATCGTAGACGACGACGCGCTGGTTGACGTCCCGGCCGAAGCCGTACGCCAGCGCCGCCGCCGTGGGCTCGTTGAGGATGCGCAGCACCTCCAGCCCGGCGATGCGTCCCGCGTCCTTGGTGGCCTGCCGCTGGTTGTCGTTGAAGTACGCGGGGACCGTCACGACGGCCTTGGTCACCTCACGTCCCAGGTATGTCTCCGCGACGGCCTTCATCTCCTTGAGCACCAGCGCGGAGATTTCCGGCAGCGAGTACGCGCGCTCGCGCACGCCGATTCGCACCGAGTTGTTCTCGCCCTCGACGATGCGGTACGGCATCACCGCCTGCGCCTTCTTCACCTCGTCGGAGAAGTAGTAGCGACCGATGAGACGCTTGGCGGAGTACACCGTCGTCTCGGGGCTGGTGATGATGTTCTTCTTGGCCGCGTTGCCCACCAGCACCGAGCCATCCTCGAGGAAGGACACGCAGGAGGCGTGCGTCGTCTCTCCCCACTCGTTGGGGATGACGATGGGCTGGCCATCCTGGACCACCGACACGCACGAGTACGACGTGCCAAGGTCGATGCCGATTGCGATGTCGTCCGACATTCCATCTCCGGTGAAGGGTCTAGCCCGAGGCCGTCGGTGAAGCGCCCGGAGGTTAGGAGCCTCCGGAAGACGTGTCAATGTTCGATCAATGTAAAGCCCAGCCATTTCAAGCACTTAGCGAAGAGGCAAGGGGGCGTGCCCGCTGGCTTGAGGGGGGGAGGCGACGTCATTATCTATGAAGCAAAGGAGTTCTCCCTCATGTCCGTCGTCCTCGCAGCCCTCACGTCAGACCCGAACCTGCTCAGGTGCGAGCTCCACCGGCTCGCCGAGCAGGTGCTCGTACAGACGGAGCCTCGCGCCAACGCGGTGGGGGTGGGAGCCTACGCCCAGGACGAGGTCCTCCTGCGCCGCTTCTCCAGCGCGGAAGGTGAACCTTCGCTCGTGGGGCTCGCCCCACCGGGCGAGTCGGAGGCCCTGCTGTTCCATGCCAGCCGGCTCCCCGTGGGCCAGTCGCTGGAAGAGAACACCCAGCCGTTCCGCTCGCGCCGCTGGCTGTTCGCCCACCAGGGCAGTGTGAGTGGCTTCGACGAACTGCGTGCCTCCCTGCTGGCCTCGCTGCCGGAGCACCTGCAGCGTCAGGTACACGGCGCGACGGACAGCGAGGTGCTGTTCGCCCTCTTCCTGCGCCAGCTGCGCGACGTGGGGCGCACCGATGACCCGAGGCTGGAGGCGCACGTCGCCGGTCGCCTGCTGGCGGACACCGCGCGCGAGGTCATCAAGCGCTCCGTGGACGCGGGCATCCCCCGCGCCTCCACGCTCAACCTCGTCGCCACCAACGGCGCCGTCCTCGTGGCCTGCCGCTTCGGCGAGGAGCCGCTGTATTACTCTCGACTCGAAGGCGGCGCGGAGTGCGAGCCCTGCGGCGTGACGGCCAGCTCCTCCGAGTCCCAGCCCGCGGTGGGCGCCCACCGCCGCCGCCGCACCGTCGTCGTCGCCAGTCACCTGAAGCGCCCCGGCAGTTGGGTGGAGCTGCCTCGCGCCACCACCCTCGCCGTGGGGATGGACCTCCAGGTGCAACTGCTCAACGGCGGCTGAGCTCGAAAGGCGCTTTCCTGGTTGAACGCCCACGCACTTCGCGTGGGTAGTTCCCGCCCCGTGGCTCGCGGGGACGACGGCGCCAGAGCGACGGATTCCCGGAGCTTCCCGGCGCAAGCAGGTGAAGCGCGCGAGTAAAACGAAAAAACCCGGAATTTTAGACGTCTCTTTCGGGAAACCGAAGCGGATTTCATGGGTGCTTCGTGAATCGCTTTACAATCCCCGCGAAATTATTGCCTCATGCTGGCTTTATTCCACGGGATTTACTCCTGGATTGACTTTTGCCGTTGCCACTGCCCACGAGCGCCGCGCTGGAGTCCTGGTTGTCCGTGGTCGTCCGTCACCCCGCCTGGCTGTGCATCCGCGCGTTGGCTCGGGGGCCGGGGATGCCGGAGCGGCTCTTCCTGGGCCGAGAGGGACGTCCGGAGCCGTTGCCGAGCGAGAGCCTGGGTGAAGGAGGCGCGGCGGTGCGGAGGCTGACCGATGAGGTCCGGGTCTCCAATCGCGAGGGCGGCGGTCTGGACGTATTCGCGCGCAAGCGCTTGAAGAAGGAAGCAAGGAGACCGTGGTGAGTCGGGGCGTGACGAGTGCAGAGCTGCTGGGCGTCTTGCGGCACTTCATGCCCGAGACCGCCGCGCGGCTCGTGCTTCGAGGAACGCTGGAGTCGCTGCGGCTGTCGGCGGACGCGCTGGGCGCGGTGGAGCTGCCGCGCGTCATCGAAGCGCTGGAGCCCGCCTCGCGTTACTTCGTGGACCCGGCCCGTCGTCCGGACCTGGTCGCCCGCCTTCGAGCCCTCACCACGACGGACAGCGTTCCCTCGGGGCTGAACGCGCGTGAGCCGACCGCGGTCTCCGTGTTGCCCATGGCGATGGATGCGCGGCCCACCACGTATCTGGTGCGCACGGAGGCGGATGCCAGCCACGCGAGGCTCGCGGCGCGCGCGCTGTGCGAGGCGATGGGCGGGCGAGGCTACGAGTGCCAGAAGGTCGCGACGGCGGTGAGCGAGCTGGCGCGCAATCAAATCTCCTACGCGGGTGGCGGCACCATCCAGCTCATCCCCGTGCAGGCGCCGCGCAAGTTGTTGCGCGTTCGCGCGGAGGACCTGGGGCGGGGCATCCCCGAGTTGGAGCGCGTGCTGTCTGGCACCTACCGGAGCAAGACGGGCATGGGCCTGGGCCTGCTGGGTGTGAAGCGGCTGTCGGACAAGTTCGAGGTGAACACAGGCACCACCGGCACCCAGGTGGAGTTCGAGGTGTGGTTGTGACGTCGCCCCAAGGTGGGCGAGGTGGAGAACGGCGACGGCGTGGTGGTGCGCGTCGACGGGCCGTACACGCTCCTGGCGGTGGACTCGCCGGGCCATGGCCCCCGCCGCGGCGCTGACCGCTTCCGAGTTCATCGAGGAGACACATCATGGTCCGCATGTGGACGTTCGGTGACAGCAAGATGTGGTTCGAGTCGCCCGACTTCGTCCGACTGGTCCAGGTCGGGGTGTTCGACCTCAAGCTCATCCAGGCGCTGTGTGGAGTGGGGCGCGAGCTGATGGTGGCCCAGCCCCGGCTCTACCTTCTCTGTGATGCGCGCCGCGGGTCGAGCATCTCCCTGGAGGCACGCAAGGCGTTGAGCGAGACGCCAGAGGTGATGCCCTACGCGGGCATCGTCATCTTTGGCGCGAGCTTCGCGCTGCGCACCATGGCCAGCATGATGGGCACGCCCTCGGGCCTGCTGGGGCGGACGCAAGGCGCTTCGTTCGGCATGGTGGACACGGAGGAGGAGGCCCGGAGCTGGGTGGCCGCCCGGCGCTCGGTGCCAGGAGCCGTCCAGGCCTCCTGAAGCGGGGGGCGCGAAGAAATCTCCGCCCGGGAATGCAAAGAAAATCCCGGGGTGCCGACCCCCTGGCACGACGTGGGGGGAATGGGCGGGTCCGCCGACCCTGACCGCGTCTTGGCGCGATGGTCGCGCCAGGTTCCAGTCCGGAGATGACATCCATGAAGCTGATGCTTTCGGCCGTTGCCACGCTGTGCCTCGCGACGCTGCTATCCGCTTGCGGCGGGCCGTTCCCGGAGTCCACGCCCGACACCCACGAGGAGACGGCGCGCTCGCCGCTCCCGCCCATGCCCCTGCCCGGTGAAGAGGAGGAGCCGGGCGGCGGCTGCGGCGGCTGTGGCCCCACCAGCACGCCCGTCACCATCAACACCGCGCAGAACTCCACGCCGCCCGTCTCCATCCCCGCGAACGTGCCGCAGTACCCCTTGAGCGGAGGTCGCCCGGAGGACAAGTGCCGGCAGTCCAGCTACACGGCGGTGAGCTTCCTCAGCCCGCTCAGCCAGGGCGGGACGCTCACCTTCCACGGCGTCGTCGCGCCCAGCAGCAAGGCGAACTTCTACATCTACAACGCGCAGGGGCAGCTGGTGAAGACGCACCAGACCCCCCACTCGCATGACAACTGCGTCATCAACCAGACCACCGCCACCACCTACGAGCTGGTGCCGGGCACGTACTACGTCTACTCGTCGTTCTGGTTCATCGGCGTCTTCCTGAACTCCGGCTGGTACTACAACGGCAACCTCGGCCCCCTGGCCTGGAACAACCTCTACGTGGGCTCGTTCACCATCCAGTGACGTGAGGCCCCGCCTCGGCGGTGAGGATGTCGCCTCACCGCCGACGGCGCAGTCCGACAATGCCCACCCACGCCAGCCAGACGAGGCCGAGCGGGAAGGCGCCCGCGGTGCTGGAGCAGCCCACGCCACCGCCCTCCACGAGGCTGGGACGGATGACGTTCCACTGGTGATGGGCGGCGACGAGCTGCACGTTCCCCGCGAAGTCCGTCGCCAGCACATCCAGCGTGTGGGGGCCCTCCGACAGCGAGCGGACGGTGAGCGGATTCTCGCAGACCTCCAGGTCCACGCCGTCCAGCGTGCACTTGAAGCTGGCGACGGGCTCCGAGGTGGTCAGGGTGAAGGTGACCTCGGAGAGCGTGCTGGTTCCCTTGGGTCCGCCGCTCAGGGTGGTGGTCGGCGGGAGGACGTCCACGACGAAGGCGCGAGGCGTGGACGAGACTCCGGTGTTGCCCGCCACGTCCGTGGCCCAGACCAGCAGGTTCTGCGGACCGGAGATGATGGCCAGTCCAATCTGCACCGCCCACTCGCCGCGCTCGTTGGCCTGCGTCGTCCCCACTGTCAGGCCATTGAGGCTCGCGGTGAGTGTGGTCCCCGGCTCCGCCGTGCCGGTGATGGTGTTGAAGCCCGGCCCGACGATGGCCTCGGCCGTGGGCGTGACGACGAGCGGGGCCGCGGGCGCCGTGGTGTCCACGGTGAAGGCGTGGGAGCCGGACTCGGTGCTGGCCCGGCCGAAGGCGTCCGTGCAGTAGGCGCTGACCAGGTGGAGCCCATCCGTCAGGCCCGTCGCGGGCGTGAACTTCCACTCACCCGCGCTGTCGACGACGGGCTTCTGGTCCTGGGGCAGGCCATCCAGGCGCACGGTGAGGATGCAGTTCTGCTGGGCGGTGCCGCGGATGAGCGGCGTGCGCGTGTTCACGAGCGAGGCATTCGCGGGAGCCACCAGCCCGGGCTCGCTCGGGAGCACCAGGTCGAGCGTGAAGGAGCGCGCGATGCGAGGCCCCTGGTTGCCGGCGAGGTCCGTTGCCTGCACCTGGATGTCGTGCCGCCCGTGGGCGAGGGCCTGGGGAGGCTCGTAGGCCCAACTGCCCGCGCCATCCACGATGACTCCCGGCAGCCTGGTTCCATCCATGGTGATGAAGACGGTGCTGTCCGCCTCCGCCGTCCCGGCGATTCGAGGCCTGGCGGTGGTGAGCGTCGCGTTCTGGACCGGCTCGGTGACCACCGTGGTGGGAGGCGTCACGTCCACGCGGAAGGCCCTCGCGGACGACAGGTCTCCCACGTTGCCGGCGAGGTCGGTGGCCCTGACCTGCACGTCGTGCCGCCGCTCGGATAGCGCCGTCGCGGGGGCGAAGGTCCAGTTGCCGGAGCTCGTCGCCGTCACGGTGCCCGACAAGGCGCTGTCGATGAAGATGCTCACCCGGGCGCCCGCCTCGGTGGTGCCGACGAAGTCAGGGCGCTGCGAGGGCAGCACGGCCTCGGCGAGCGGAGTGGTGAGGGTGGGAATCACGGGGGCGAGGGTGTCCACGGTGATGTCGATGCCCGTGGAGGCGGCGCTCACGTTGCTCGCGGCATCCGTGGCGGTGGCCGTCACGGTGTGGATGCCGTTGGCCAGCGTGGTGATGACAGGCACGAGCCACTGTCCGTTGGCGCCCGTCACCGCCGTGGCGAACACGCTCTCGTTGATGAGGAGCTTGACCGTGCTCTGTCGCTCGGCGGTGCCCGAGAAGCCCGTTCCAGCCTGGCCCACCAGGATGCCCGAAGTGGGGGTCAGGATCGCGGGGGCGGCAGGGGCTGTCACGTCCACGGTGAAGCGGACCTCCGTGGCTGAGCTGGTGTTGTTCGCGGGGTCCGTGGCGGTGGCGGACACCAGGTGGGTGCCATCCGTGAAGCCCCGTCGCGTGGGCAGCGACCAGTTGCCGCTGGCGCTCGCCGTGGCGGTGCCGACCAGGTCCCCATCCACGGTGACATTCACGGTGCTGCGGGGCTCGGCGGTGCCGGAGAAGCCCGTCCCGTCCTGGCCCACCACCGTGTCGGGATTGGGCGTCAGGATGACCGGCGCGGCGGGCGCCGACAGGTCCACGGTGAAGCTCGTCTCCGCGGCGACGCTCGTGTTGTTCAGCGCGTCGGTGGCGGTGGCCGTCACCGCATGCGTGCCCGCGGTGAAGCCCGTGCGGACCGGGAGCGACCAGGCCCCCTCGGTGGTGGTGGTCGCGGACCCGGTGACGACGCCGTCGACATGGACGCGGACGATGCTCCGGGGCTCGGCGGTGCCCGAGAAGGCCGTGCCCGCGGGGCCCACCACGGTGGTGGGA
This sequence comes from Myxococcus sp. AM011, assembly GCF_013372595.1. Taxonomy (NCBI): domain Bacteria; kingdom Pseudomonadati; phylum Myxococcota; class Myxococcia; order Myxococcales; family Myxococcaceae; genus Myxococcus; species Myxococcus sp. AM011. Next base: position 12,550 of record NZ_JABXEM010000224.1, on the reverse strand, counting down.
TTGGGCGTCTGGATGACGGGGGCGGCGGGCGCGGTGATATCCACGGTGAAGGTGGAGGTCGTGACGGCGCTGGTGTTGTTCGCGGCATCGGTGGCGGTGGCCGTCACGGTGTGCTGCCCATCCGTGAAGCCACTCTGCGTGGGCAGGGACCAGACCCCGGTGGCGGAGGCCTGGGTGTTTCCGACGGTGGTGCCATCCACGCGGACCGTCACGGTGCTCAGGTTCTCGGCGGTGCCGGAGAACGTCGTGCCCGAGGGGCCCACCACGACGCTGGGGCTCGGCGTGACGATGGCGGGGGCGGCGGGCGCGACGATGTCCACGGTGAAGCGGCGCTCCGCGACGGTGCTGACGTTGCCCAGCGTGTCGGTGGCGGTGGCCGTCACCGTGTGAGCGCCGTGGGTGAAGCTCGTGCTGACGGGCAGCTCCCACGTTCCGGTGGCGCTGGCCTGGACAGTGCCGACGGCGGTGCCATCCACGCTGACCTTCACCGTGCTCAGGTTCTCCGCGGTCCCGGAGATGGCCGTACCCACGGCGCCCACCAAGGCGCCTTCCGTTGGGACCAGGATGACGGGCGCGGCGGGGGCGGTGATGTCCACGACGAAGCCTCGGCTCGCGGCGCCGCTCGTGTTGTTCGCGGCGTCAGTGGCGGTGGCCGTCACCGTGTGACTGCCATTCGTGAACCCCGTCTGGGTGGGCAGGGACCAGGCACCCGTGGCGCTGGCCTCGGCGGTGCCGACGAGCGTGCCATCCACGCTGACCTTCACGGTGCTCAGGTTCTCGGCGGTGCCAGAGAAGGTTGTTCCAGCGGGACCGACGATGGCGCCCTCGGCCGGCGTCACGATGACGGGGACCGCGGGAGCGACGATGTCCACGGTGAAGCTGCTCTCCGCGGCGACGCTGACGTTGCCCAGCACGTCGGTGGCGGTGGCCGTCACCGTGTGCGTTCCATGGGTGAAGCCCGTCTGGGGCGCGAGCAACCAGGCCCCACCGGCGCTGGCCTGGCTGGTGCCGACGAGGTTGCCATCCACGCGGACCCTGACGGTGCTCAGGGCCTCGGCGGTGCCGGAGAAGCCAGTCCCCGTCGTTCCCACCACCACGAGGGGATTCGGAGTCTGGATGACCGGCGTGGCGGGCGGTGTCACGTCCACGGTGAAGCTGACGACCGCGGGCTGGCTCGTGTTGCCCGTCGGGTCCGTGGCGGTGGCGGACACCGTGCGGGTGCCGTTGGCGAAGCCCGTCCTCACGGGCAGCGACCACGTCCCGGTGGAGCTCGCCTGGACGGTGCCGACGGCGCTTCCGTCAACGCTGACATTCACGGTGCTGTTCGCTTCGGCGGTGCCGGTGAAGTCCGTGCCGGCGGGACCGACCACCGTCTCGGGATTCGGCGTCAGGATGACCGGCGGGGAGGGCGCCACGATGTCCACGGTGAAGGTGCGCTCCGCCGCGGTGCTCGTGTTGCCAGCGGCATCGGTGGCGGTGACCGTCACGGTGTGGGCCCCATGGGTGAAGCCCGTCTGAACGGGCACCGACCAGGCGCCGGTGGCACTCGCGGTGGGCGTGCCGACGGTGGCGCCATCCACGCGAACCGTCACGGTGCTCAGGTTCTCCGCGGTGCCGGTGAAGCCCGTGCCGGCAGAGCCGACCACGGCGCCGGAGGCGGGCGTCAGAATCACGGGCACGGCGGGCTTGCCCGTGTCCACGGTGAAGGTGCGCTCCGTGGCGGCGCTCGCGTTGCCGGCGGCGTCGGTGGCCGTGACGCTCAGGGTGTGGGGGCCCTCGGTGAAGGACGTGCTCGTCGGCAGGGACCAGGCCCCTGCGGCGGAGGCCTGGGTGGTGCCGACGATGGCGCCATCCAGCCGGGCGGTGATGAAGCTCCGGTTCTCGGCCGTGCCGGAGAAGCCGGTGCCAGCCGCGCCCACCACTGCGCCCGAGGCGGGCGTCGTAATGGTGGGAGCCGCGGGCGCCGTCGCATCCACGGTGAAGTCATTCGACGCGACAGGGCTGATGTTGCCAGCGGTGTCGGTGGCGGTGGCCGTCACCGTGTGCGCTCCTTCGCTCAGGGTGCTGACGGCGGGGACGGTCCATCGCCCGTCGCTGCCCGCCTGGGTGGTCCCTACGGGAGCTCCGTCCACGCGGACCGTCACGGTGCTCAGGTTCTCGGCGGTGCCCGTGTAGTCCGTCCCGGTCGCGCCCACCGTGTCACCTTCGGCCGGGGTCTGAATCACCGGAGCTGTGGGAGCGGTCTTGTCCACGGTGAAGGTGCGCTGCGCGGCGGTGCTCGTGTTGCCAGCGGCGTCGGTGGCTGTGACGCTCATCGTGCGCGAGCCCTCGGCGAGCGAGGTGTTCGTGGGCAAGGACCAGGCGCCGGTGGCGGAGGCCTGAATGGTGCCGACGCTGGTGCCATCGACGAGGACCGTGACGGAGCTCAGATTCTCGGCGGTGCCAGAGAAGCCCGTGCCGGCGGTGCCCACCACGGCGCCCGAGGCGGGCGTCGTAATCGTGGGAAGGGTGGGAGCGGTCTTGTCCACGGTGAAGGTGCGCTGCGCGGCGGTGCTCGTGTTGCCGGCGGCGTCGGTGGCCGTGACGCTCATCGTGCGCGAGCCCTCGGCGAGCGAGGTATTCGTGGGCAAGGACCAGGCGCCGGTGGCACTCGCCTGAATGGTGCCGACGCTGGTGCCATCCACGAGGACCGTGACGGAGCTCAGGTTCTCGGCGGTGCCAGAGAAGCCCGTGCCGGCGGTGCCCACCACGGCGCCCGAGGCAGGCGTCGTAATCGTGGGTGCGGTGGGAGCGGTCTTGTCCACGGTGAAGGTGCGCTGCGCGGCGGTGCTCGTGTTGCCAGCGGCGTCGGTGGCTGTGACGCTCATCGTGCGCGAGCCCTCGGCGAGCGAGGTGTTCGTGGGAAGGGACCAGGCGCCGGTGGCGGAGGCCTGAGTGGTGCCGACGCTGGTGCCATCGACGAGGACCGTCACGGAGCTCAGGCTCTCGGCGGTGCCGGAGAAGCCCGTGCCGGCGGTGCCCACCACGGCGCCCGAAGCAGGCGTCGTAATCGTGGGAGCGGCGGGCGCTGTCGTGTCCACCGTGAAATGGCGCTCCGCGACGGGACTCGTCTCGCTGTCCGCGTCGGTGGCGGTGACGGTCAGCGTATGAGCCCCCTCCTCGAGCTCAAGGTCCGTCGGCAGCGACCACGTTCCGGTGACGCTCGCCTCGATGCTGGCGTAGGGGACGCCATCCAGCAGGACATCCACCGTGCTCTCGGCCTCGGCGGTGCCGGAGAAGCCCGTACCGGCGGTGCCCACGGCGGCGCCCTCGGTCGGCGTCAGAATCACCGGCACGAGGGGAGGCGCCAGGGCCTCCACGGTGAAATAGACAGGGTCGCTCGAAAGGCTGCTCAGCCCCTCGAACTCGGCGTGGGCGGTGAGCGAGTAGATGCCGTCATCCAGGTCCTTCGGCACACGGACGGAGAAGTCTCCAGAGGCCCCCACCTGCGTGGCGGGGAGCTCCTGCTCCGGCGTGGCGGGGCGCTCCACGTTGCCCATGCGCAGGAAGACCGTGGCGCCGGGATCTCCCGTGCCCGTGATGACCGGCGTCGGAGCCAGCATCGACTGGCCGTCGCCGGGCGTGGTGATGGCCGGCGTCCTCGGAATGATGAGCGCGTGCTCCACCAGCGTGGCGTCACCTGGCTCACCCACGCTCGTGCCGGCATTGCCGGAAGCGTTTTCTCCGCCCGTCACGCGGACAGGGCAGCCCGTCAGCGTGCCCGCCTGGAGCAGCACCTTGCCACCCGCTCCGGGGCCGAATCCCTCGCCGATGCCGAAGGACTCCGAGGGAGTCCCGGGCCCGCCCTGGGCCATCAACGCCTCGCACTCGGCGCTCTCCACGAGCCGCGCGGAGATGCTTCCTCCTTCGCCACCGCCCTCGGTGCCCAAGTCCCACGGCATCGCCTGTCCATTGGCTTCGATGCGTCCCGCGCCCGTGAGCCTGCGCGCCCGGAAGAAGACGACACCACCATCCCCCAAGGGCTGCCGACGCAGCAGCGCGCCGCTCGCGGTGATGATGCCGCCGTTGTGCAGCGTCCCGGAGGCCAGGAAGGCCACTACGCCACCGGAGGTCCCATTCCAGCTCCGGGCCTTCAGCTCGCCCGTGGGATGGATGGTGACGCTCGTGTACTCAGGGACTCGGATGACCTGCGTGGAGAAGGGCACGAAGTCGTTCAGCAGGGGCCGGGTCAACGTCAACAGGCCTCCGCGCACCCGAGCCACGCGCGCCAGCTCCCAGACGCCCTCGGGGCTCTGCTCCCGAGGACCAAAGGTGAACGTGGCCACGGACGAGGCCCGCACGGGACCGACACCCACGGTCTGCAACACCATCACCAGGTCACCCGCCTCGAAGCCCTCGGCGGCGTCGACTCGAAGCTCGTGGTCTCCCTTGTTCAGCGGCGCCGTCACCGCGGCATAGCTGTTGATGACCCGGCTCTCGTGCGCCTGGACGGTCAGCGTCTCGTCACGCCCGGCGCCGAGCCCGAAGACATCCGCCTCGGCGAATGCGGGAAGCGCGACCAGCGCCAGGGCGCAGGTCAGAAGGTGCATCCATCCCGATGTTTTCATGGCGAGGCTTCCTGGGTTGTCGGCAGCATGAGGAGGAGCTCGACCCGGCGGTTTCGCTCTCGGCCCTCGGGGGTGCTGTTGCTTTGAGCGGGATGTTCCGGGCCGTAGCTCCGGAGCCGCAGCTTGTTGGGGGCCACCCCGTGTTCCACGAGGTAGCGCCACACCGCCTCGGCGCGACCGCGGCCCAGGCGGGGATTGAACGTCTCCGCGGTCGAGTCATCCGTATGACCGTCGACCGTCATCATCTTCACCGCGGGATTCGTGAGCAGCATCTCCACGGCGCGGTCCAGGTCGGCGGACTCGGCGGGCAGCTCCGTGCTGCCCGACCTGAAGTACACCTTGCCCTCGAGCACGAAGCGGTCCCTCGACACGTTCGCGATGGGCGACATCTCTCCTGGGCCCGGAATCATCGAACCCATCTCGCTCTGGAACTCGCTCGCGCGCCTCGTCGGCGTGGGCAGGGGCACCGACTCGTGGACGATGCTCGTGTCCGTGTCCGGCCTCGAGTCCTCACCCAGCATGTACGAGAAGGAGACGCCCGCGAGCAGCCGGAAGAGGGGGATGCCCGGCTCCGCGCCGAAGCCCAGGCCGGCGAGCGCGAACAGCTCCACGCCTTCCCGAGGCGCATAGCGCCCGCCTCCCAACAGCTCCACCGCGCCCCGCGCCTGCTTCCAGGAAAGGCCCGCGTTGAGCGCCAGCTCCGCCCGCAGGGGCGAGCCCACCGTCATCAACCCCGCGCCAATCCGAAGCTCGCTGCCCAGCTCACGCGACTCCAGCGTGGGGACCTGGATGACCGCGGTGGGGCGCAGCAGCACGCCCAGCTCGAAGGAGGGTGCGAAGTTGGTGCCCAGCCTTCCTCCCACCATCATCTTCGCGAGGAGGCTCGTCTCCGATTCGCGCGCCAGCGCGCCCTGCGTGCCCAGGGGGAGGAAGACCCCCACGTCGGCGGCCAGGTCCACGGAGTCGTCGTCCTCCGTGCGCAAGATGCCCACGCGCGCTCCCACGCGGGGAGCGCCGACGCCATGTCGCGTGGGGGCAATCACTCCCTGTGAGAGCGTGTCATCACCCTCGCGCTGGGTCAGCACGGGCAGCCGGACGTCGAGCTGGAGCCGGGAGCTCAGGCCCCAACCCATGACGAACACCGCCGTCGAGCGACTGCGCAAGAGGGGGATGTTCTCCCCCTTGGCGTTCAAGGTCAGCGGCGCGTGCTGGTAGTGACCGAGCACCATCACCCGCAGTTCACCGTCGCGGAGCACGGTGCCGCCGCCCGTCGCCAGGGGACCCGGGCCTGGATTCACCTCCAGGCGCTCCAGGGTGAACGCTGGAAGGGCCGCTGGCTCCTGGGCGCGAGCCACCTGCGCCAGCAGCAGCGCCGCCAGCGTCCATCTCCGCAGCCACCTGGCGCACCAACCGCTCATCCGCGTCCCATGGCACGTGACAGACAAAGGGGTTCATGCGGGAGACAGCCCGCGGACACGCGCCGGGTTGAGGCTGAGAGCAAGGCACGTACCAAGGCCGCTGCGTCGTAAGCAACCCAGGTGGGGCCCCGCCATGCGTGCCGGTGGAACGCGGTTGCGTCCCCATGGACCGCAACGAGGACGCGGAGCGGCGGATTCCAGGGCCACGGGGCCGGCTTGGGGCTGGCACGGAACGGGCAAGTGCACGCGGGACGCATGGCCTTCCAGGAACGACTCGCGCTGTCCCTCACGCTGACCCAGGGCGGGCAGACGTTCGTCATTCCCGGGGGACAGGTGGAGGCCTTCTCCATCCAGCTCCTGCCGCACGGCTTCACCGCCTCGGTGAGCTTCTGGACCGGACTGGAGAAGGACGACGCGGCCCTCTTCACCGCCTTCTCCACCCAGGACCTCCTGGACGTGAAGCTCTCCATCATCAAGGGGGGCTACCCCGTTCCGACGACGCCTCCAGAGCCGCTCAAGCTCCATGGACTGGCGCGTGCCCGGGGACTGGAGGCGCGGACGCACGGCCCGGTGGCGGGGGCGGAGGTGCGCTTCCGGCGCTACACGGTGGAGTTCGAGGACGCCGCCCGGGTGCTCTGGCGTCAGCACCGTCCCACCGAGCTGCGCACGGACACCACGCTCGCGGCCCTGCTGACGGAGCACACGGCGGGGGCCTTCGCGCTGGACTGCGACTGGGACGTGCTCGACGAGAAGCGGCCCCTCATCTGTCTCGCGCTGGGGGAGGACGCGCCGGGCGTGGGCTTCCACGACTTCGTCGCCTGGCTGGCGGCGAGCCGGGGCGGCAGCTGGACCTATGACAGCGTGAAGGACCGCTATGCGTTCCTGGGCCGCAAGGCGCCCGTGGCCAGGGCCGCGCCTCTGTCGAGGGAGAAGGTGGAGCGGGTGGAGGTGGTGATGCCGCCCGTGCCCCGGCACGCGGCTCGCGTCCTCAATGCCTCCGCGCTCCAGTCCTCCACGCTGGAGGTCCCGGCGACCGTCGGTGTCGCGGGGCTCCATCAGGACTACCTGGTGCGCACGCCCATCGTCTCCCAGATGGAGCAGCGGCAGACGCTGGAGGTCTCCCGACTGCGTGTTCCCCAGCGGCGGCTGCGACTCACGTTCGGCCACTACCCCACCGTCGCGGTGAGTCCCGGCGCGGGCATCCGGCTGGAGGGCGCGCTGTGGGGCCGCGCGGCGGTGGGGATGGGGGAGGACCTCCGCTCGGTGGAGCTGGTGCTTTCGGCTCGGTCGCTCGACGAGGGGCCTCACGCGGGGTTGCAGAACACGGACGCGGGCTTCGACATGGAGATGTCGCTCCTGGTGGAGCGCACGACGGACACCACGGTGACGCTGCCGGCGCATCGCACGCCGCGCTATCCAATCCACGTCGAGGGCAAGGTGCTCAGCCCCGGAGGCGGGGAGAAGGACCGCATCTACCTGCTGTCGGAGGACAAGAAGACCTCGGTGCTCACGTGGCGTGTGACGGTGCCGCTGTGGAACAAGTCGGTGAGCGTGCCGGCCGAGCCGGGCTTCTTCCCTGGCCACTTCTACTTCCCGCCGTACAAGAACGCGCGCGTGCTGGTGGAGCTGCACTTCGACCGGGCGGAGCTGCACCGCCACCTCGACTGGGCGGACGCCGCGCGGCTTCCACAGGACGGGCAGGGCGACGGAATCCTGCTGGGGAAGAACGACACCAGTCAGACCTCCATCGTCCACGACTACCAGGACATGAAGCCCGTGTGGCACTTGCGCAGAGTCTCCGGTCCGGACACCGAGACGGTGCGCATGGCCGAGGGCGTGATGATGTTCCGCACGAAGGAGGAGACCGGCGTCGCCGCCGCCGAGTCCACCTACGATGTCTCGCCGCAAGTCGAGACGGCGCGCGCGGACCTCACGGCGGGAGTGAGTGGAGCCATGGGCGAGACGACCGCCGCGTACAAGACGGCGGCGGGTGCCTCGCAAGCGAAGCTGGACGGCGCCACGACGGAGACGCAGGCGAAGCTGGAGGCCGCGCAGGCGGCGGTGGATGCGAAAGTCGCGGAGACGCGGGCCGCGCTCAACGGCGCCCTGTCGGGACTCAATGGAACCACCGCTCCGCTGGACGGCGCCGCGACAGAGGCCCGCGCGGCGTTGGAGCGACTCAAGTGACGCGCGAGGCGCGGGTGTCTGGGCGTCGTCGATTGGCGCGAGTGAGCCGAAGGGAGGTCGAGTCGTGAAGGCATTGCTGGGCACGTTGACGGAGCTTCGGGGCGACCTGGAGTCGTGCGGGACGGGCTGCACGGCGCGCGTGGGCTCCTCGCGCACGGCCGTCGAGTCCGTGGGGAGCGGCATCGAAGCCCTCATCACGTCGATTCGACCCGAGCTGGAGCCCGTGCTCGCGGCGCTCCTGGGGCGCATCGACGCGCTGGACGCGAAGCTGGCGTCGCGAAAGGACGACGAGGACGCGGCCCGGTTGCGCGCGGAGTTGTCGCCCTTGCGCGCCCAGGTGGATGGCGCCTCCGCGTCGATGGCGTCCTCGTTGACCGCGCTGGAGGGAAGCGTGGGCGCGCCATTGCGTACGAGCCGGGAGGGCGCGGCGACGTCGCTGGGCACGCTCGAGACGACGATGTCCGGGCAGGTCGAGTCCCTGCTCGCGCAGGTGGAGACGGTGGAGAAGGCCGTGGTGCCCGCCCAGGCGCAGGTGGAAGGCATCATCACCCAGGCGGGCGAGGCGCTGGATGCGCTGGTGAAAGGCGCTGTCGCCGCCGTCGCCGCCATCCGTGAACCGTTGCAACAGGCGGTCAACACCGCGCTCGCGACGCTGGAGACCGTCCTCGCGCAGCTGGCCACGGTGAAGGAGCAGGTGCTGGCGCTCTTCACGCCGCTGCCCGCGGTGCTGGAGCAACTCCAGACGCTGTATCAGACGCTCGTCGGCTCGCTGGAGGCACTGCTCACGCGCGTGAGCACGTTGTTGGATGCGATTCCCGCGGCGAACCTCCCCAAGCCGCTCGTGACTCCGGCGGTGCAGGCCATCACGCAGGTGGTGACGCAAATCACCACGCAGCTCGGCACGTTCTCCTCGCAGATGGCGACGCAGATGTCCTCGCTCCAGGAGCAGGTGCTCACCCAGGTGGACACGGTGAAGACCCAGGCCCTGCAGCAGGTGGATACGCTCCAGCAGCAGCTCGTGCAGCAGGTCGACACGCTGAAGCAGGCCGTCCTCGCGCAGGTGGAGCCCGCGAGCGCGCAGATGGATGCCGCGGTGTCCGCCGCTGTCACGCAGGTGGGGACCGCGAGGGACCAGGCCGTCGCGCAAGTCACGACCATCCAGGACCAGATGACCGCTCAGGTGGACGCGGTGAAGTCCCAGGTGAAGGAGCGGCTCCCCGCGCTGGAGCAACAGGTCGACGCAGGGGCGCAGGCGGCCCAGGCACAGATGGAGGCCGCGGGTGCTTCCGCAGAGGAGCAGGTCACCACGGCGCGCACCGGTATGAAGTCCCAGGTGGACGGCGTGGCGAGCAGCGTCGGTGCGTCACTCGATTCATTGGAGGCACGGATGACGCTGCCTCCTGTGCCGCCGGTACCGTCAGTGCCTGGAGGCCCGCTCAGGGCGTGAGGCGCCGTCAAGCCGCAGGGTGATTCGGAAGACGAATGGTTGTCGTGGACCTGCGCCGGCTCGTGCGAATCGTGGCCCGTAGTAGTGCAGTTGGGTGGTGGTGGACTTGCTGGACAGCGTTTGCGCGCTGCGAGCCTCCGGACTGTTCCTCACCGTCGTGGCCTTCGACGTCACGGGCACGGTTGGCAACGAGCGCGCCGCGAAGATGGCCGACCTGCGGTTGACGCGTCGCGCGGAGTTCCGCTACACCTCTGGCCAACGGTGGGGCTGTGAGCTTGTCGCGGGATATGACCTCTCTTGCCGCGTCGTGGCCGCAGACCCACCTCAGTGGCTCGCGAGAAATCCTGGCTTGGCGCCTCACTTCCGGATGGTCCAGGACCTCTCCTGGGCGCCCATGGCCTGCTGTACGTTGGGACGCTCTCGCAAACTGCATTTTGAGTGCAGCCATATACGGCACTGCAATCGCCTGCTCTCGCTCTCATTGAGTGGGCAGCTCGGCCGGTCAGCCGAGCTGCCATCATCCCTGATACAGGGACCAGCGCCACGCAGGTGGCGCCGCGAGGCTTCCTGCTGCCGCACCGCTTTCGGAGAGGGCTCGCTGCCCTCAATCATGCCTCAGTATTTGGTGAAAATCCAATGAGTGGTGCCAACTGAGTCAACCTCAACAAAGGCAGAGGGGGCAGTACCGCCACAGGCGCCATAGGCAATGAACCTCAAGGTGATGGGAGTCCACGTGGGGGTTGTGTTACACATCCAATACTTCTGTCCGGTATAGATCCGCTCACAGCCGAACTCAATATGGCTGAACTCAAGGTCCGCATAGATGGGCGAATTGACCCAGCAGTAGCTCGACGGCAATGTCGGCGATGTCGTGGTTCCCTCGCCACTTCCGTCAATGGTGATGAAATGATCGCCGCCAGTGCCGAGGTAGTAGTTCCCGATAAGGGGATCGCTCGGGTCAAGATTGGCCTTGTTGATGCCTGGCTCTTGCTCCTGATTGTTGGCAGTGTCTGCCAGTTCTCCGCATGCAAAGGTGGAGAGGGCGAGGATGGTGATGAGTATGCGGGTTGGCTGCATGCTGTGACTCGCGTGCAAGGAGTGAAACCGTCGGCCTGACCGGTATTGCGTGTCTATCATATTGGGCGGCCTGGTGGCTTGGAAGTTTGTTGGCATGCCAAGTCTTGCCTGGAGACTATTGTTCGCTGGGTAGGTATTCATCGGCTGGTGTGTGATTGAAGAGCCCGCTGGGCCGATGACGGTAGGTGGGACGGTGCTCGTCGGTGGTGACCGCGACGTGACGCACCGCCACTTGTGACGGAATTCGACTCCCTGGGCGTGCGGATGGTGACATTGGAGGCGCGGCTGGGAGCGTCGTTTCGAGCGGCTTGGGCACGCCGCTCGAAGCCTTGCGCAGTTCGTCTTCAAATAGGGGAGTTCCTTGCTCTTTTTCAAAGACAGCACGCTGGAAGTGCTTGAGTTGTGACTCAATGCTGCCGACGCCCTATTGGGGGGGGCGAGGATCTCCCGCTCGAACTCCTCGGCTCGCTCACCTGAAGGATCCCCTCATTTAGCGAGTTGATCCTCAGTCGCCTGCTTGGCTGGCGAGTGCGCCAAGGCAGTGGCGCGGTGCAGAAGATGCAGCCATGCTGGAGTGTAACGGACCGGGGTAATGGATCGCAGGCGGGTCACCCAAGGTGTTCGTAGCGGGGTCGGCCAAGCGGATCGCCCCGGGGTCGGCCAAGCGGACCTTGAGTCGGAGCAGTCGGGACGGCGGTCCGCACACCCCTGAGACAGTTGAAAGAAACGCGGCTGGCAGGTGGGGTGAGCGCCTACCCGGCCCGTCATCCCGTGCATCCTCGCGAGTCCACGAGCACCGCCCCCGCGGTGCGCCCAGGGACGCGCGCGGATGAGCTACCGGAGAGTCGACATGGACAGGTTGAGAGAGTTGGTGCGGTTGCACCGCATGGGGACGGGTGCGCGCGAAGTGGCCCGGCTGTTGGGCATGGGGCCGAATACGGAGAGGGCGTATCGCGCGGCGCTCGTGGCGGGTGGTGTCCTGGAAGGACGCGCTGACGAGGTGCCTGAGCTGGAAGCGCTCAAGGCAGTGGTGCAGGAGCACCTGCCGTCCAAGGTGTCACCGCAGCAGACATCCTCGCTGGTGCCCTGGCAGGGACGAGTCGAGACGCTGCTGGGCCAGGGACTGGGGCCTCGCGCCATCCACGACAGGCTCCGGCTGGAGGTGGAGGGCTTCGCGGCGAGCACCTCGGCGGTGAAGCGCATGGTGCGACAGCTGCGCAAGGCGCGAGGTGTCCGGGCCGAGGACGTGGCCATCCCCGTCGTGACGGCGCCAGGAGAGGTGGCACAGGTGGACTTCGGCTACGTCGGCAAGCTGCTGTGCCCCAGGCAGAAGGTGGCGCGCAAGGCGTGGGTGTTTGTCCTGGTGCTGGCGCACAGCCGCTACCTGGTGGCCGACGTCGTCTTCGAGCAGTCGCTGCCGACATGGCTGCGGCTGCACGTGGACGCCTTCGAGCAGTTGGGCGGCGTGGTGGAGACGGTGGTACCGGACAACCTGAAGGCCGCCGTACTGCGCGCGGCATTCACCCCGGACGAGCCGTCCGCCCTCAATCGCAGCTACCGGGAGGTGGCTCGGCACTATGGCTTCAAGGTGGACCCGACACCGCCGTACGCACCCCAGAAGAAGGGCAAGGTGGAAGCGGGCGTCAAGTACGTCCAGTCCAACTTCTTCAAGGGCCGAGATGGCCAGTGTTGCGAGGCGAGCTGGTTGATGGACGAGCAATCCGCCTGGTTGATGGGCATCACCGAGCGCGAGCGTGAGCGAGCGCGCTCGGAGATGGGAGCGGCCTACTGATTGGCGGAGTCGGTGTCGAGCA
>NZ_JABXEM010000223.1:0-20254 GCF_013372595.1 Myxococcus sp. AM011 | reverse complement strand
GAGCAGCAGCGGGAGCAACAGGTGGCGGGGCCAGCGAAGGCGGAGCGACATGGAGGGCGGACCTCTGGGCAAGGAAGGGGCGTGGGCGGCCAGGGCCCGCGTCCGACAAGGATGGGGAGACAGCGGTGCGCGGCGGGGTTCAGCGCACCCGGACGGCCGTGCGACGACCCGGCTCGACCTCGACACTCATGCGACGCTTCACCTCACCGTTGACGCGGACCTCCACGCGGGCGGGGCCGGCGGGGAGGTTCTGGGCGACCAGCGGCGGAAAGCCATAGGGACGGTTGTTGACCCAGACCTCGCCGTAGAGGGCCGGGGAGGTGATGTCCAGCTCACCCCGGCCCGTCGCGGCGACCTTCGCCACTTCGGGCGCGGCGGCGGCCACGGGTGCGGCGGCGGCCACTGGCGCGTGGGCGGCGGGAGGCTCCACGGCGGCGGCGCCAGGCGCGGTGACGGCGGCCACGGGCGAGGTGGGCGCTGCGGGCCGCGTGACGACGGGCGTGAGCTGCGCGCTGACGTCGCGATTGATGGAGTGCACCGCGTCCTCCTCCAGCTCCACCGTCTCCTCCACCAGCTTCCGGTCTCCCTGCGCGAGCGCCACGCGGTACGTCCCGGCGCGCAGGGGCAGCCGCGCGGGCGTCATGTCCACGGCCTTCCCATCCACCTGGACCACGAGGCCCGGCGGCGTGGACGTCACCAGCAGCAGGCCGCCGCGAGGCTCCTCCTGCACGGCGGGCTCCTCCTTGGGCTGCGTCCGCGCCGCCGAGGCCGTCTTGGAGGCGCGCGTCCGGGCCGCCTGTCGCGCCGGGGGCTCTCGCGTCGCCTTGGCCTGCTCCGTGCGTCCCCGGTTGCGCTCGCGCGACTGGAGGTCGGTGGCGATGCGCAAGAGCTCCACCAGGTCTCCGCCGGGCGTCTTGCGCAGGCTCAGCGCCTCGGTGAACTCGCTGACGGCCGTGTCGTAGTCGCGGTCTTCCAGGGCGGCGAGTCCTGCGGCGCGGCGCGCGCGGGCCAGTCCCTCGCTCGCGTCATCCACCGGAGCCACGGGCGGGGGCGGAGGCGGGGTGGCTGTCGCGGCCTGCGTCGGAGGCGTGACGGGAGCGGTAGCGGTGGTGGGAATGGCGTCCGTCGCGCGGCGTTTGCGCACCACCACGTAGGCCATGGCGTTGAGGGCGAGGGTCCCGACGACGATGACGGCAATCCAGGTCTTCTGTTTCATCCGCTTCTCGGTCTCACCGCACGCGCCACATCAGCCCGGGCACGAAGGCCGTCCGCTTCAGACGACGACGAAGTACCAGAACAGGGCACTGGCGCAGGCCGCGGCTCCCGCGGTCAGCACGACGGGCCAGGGGAAGGGCGGCTCGTCCAGGTCCACGGGGATGGACACGGGAAGCACCGCCACGGGGCTGCGCATGGTGGGCGAGGTCCGCTCCTCCACGGGGGGCGGGAGGCGCGAGACGGGGCTCGGCGTGCGCTCGAAGGGGAGGCCGCCGCCGGACATTCCGGACATGCCGCTGCCGGGCGACGAGCCGAACGCGGACAGCGCCGTGGCGTGCTGGCCCGTCGTGTCGGCGGGGAACAGCGACGTCACCAGCGAGGCCAGCTCGCGCCCGCCTGACGTCCACTGCTGCGCGGCGCGGAAGCGCTCCAGGTCCATCGCCAGCTCGCGGGCGCTCTGGTAGCGCGCGTCGGGCTCCTTCTCCAACAGGCGCAGGATGATGCGCTCCAGCTCCGGCGAGAAACCCGGTGACACCAGCGACGGAGCAGTCACCTGCACCTGGGTGGCGGCGACGATGGTCTGCTCCACCGTCTCACGCTTGAACAGGCGGCGCCCGGTGGACGCCTCGTAGAGGACGATGCCCAGGGAGTAGAGGTCCGAGCGATGGTCCAGCTCCCGGTTCGTAATCTGCTCCGGGGACATGTACGCGTACTTGCCCTTCACCACGCCCACGCTGGTGCGCTCCACATTCACCGCGCTCTTCACGATGCCGAAGTCGGCCAGCTTGATGATGCCGTCGCGCGACACCAGCACGTTGCCCGGCGTGACGTCGCGGTGCACCAGCTTCAGCGGCGTGCCGTCCGGCAGCGTCTTCGAGTGCGCGTACGCCAGCGCGTCCGCCACCGCGATTCCCACGTCCACCGCCACCCGCTGGCCCAGGGGGAAGTGCGACTTCCACGCGTGCCGCAGCACCCGGTCCAACGCCTGCCCCTGAATCCACTCCATGGCCAGGTAGTACTGGCCATCAATCTTCCCGAAGTCGAAGACCTGCACGATGTTCGGATGCGTCAGCAGCGCGGCGACCTTCGCCTCGTCCGCGAACATCCGGCTGAACGCCTCCAGGTTGGCGTACTCCGGCAGCACCCGCTTGATGACACACGGCTTGGAGAAGCCGTCCGGTCCGTCGATGGAGGCCAGGAAGATGTGCGCCATCCCGCCCGCCGCGAGCCTTTGCAGAATTCTGTATTTCCCGAAATAGACATCTTCAACGGGAACCGGCACTGGCGCGTCGAGCCTGTCCAACTGTCGCCTCAGGAATTAGCTGTAAGGCGAGAAAGATACAGTTGGTTTACCTACCCCACAAGTTCGCGACCCTCAGGGTGTCAAGCCATTTGGGAATCAAACATTGGGAGTGAGGTGGGTCATCCGCGTCTCGGTTTGCTCCGCGTCTTGCGACGGCGTTTCCGTGCGGGCGACGGAGGGGTGACTTCGGCGAAGCGGAGGCCGGAGACGCCCGCGTGCTCCAGGGCCTCCTTGATTCCCTCGGAGACGATGAGGCTGACGGGCCAGCCCCAGGTGCGCAGCACGCGAGCGCCCTGCGTCTTCGTCGCGTCGATGCGCAGGCCGCGGACGGTGCGGTAATGACCCACGCGCTCCGGTGGGCCGTCCTCGGCGGTGTAGTGGGAGACCTCCGCGCAGGCGCGTTCATCCAGGCAGGGGATGAGGCGGGTGGCGACGAGGATGAAGAAGGGCTCGGGCTCGCCTTCGACTTCCACGGGGATGAGCTGAACGTCCTCCGGGGCCAGCTCCCGGAAGATGGAGGCCACGGTGGCGTGGACGATGGGGGTGAGGCCCGCGCCCGCCAGGGAGAAGTCCAGGGGGCGGCCGGGAGGCTCGGCGGTCAGCTTCAGCCGGCCCTGGTGCGACACCGGGGCGCCAGAGGTGAAGGACCAGACGGAGCGTGGCTTCTTCCCGTCCAGGGCCACCGGGTCGCTCAGCTCGCGCCGGGCCGGGTTGCGGAAGTCGTCGTGCAGGTCGAAGTAGCGGGACGCGCGCCCTGGCTGCTGCGAGGCGCGGCGGGCGGCGGGTGCTCGGCGGGCGCTGTCCGGAGCCTCCTCGGAAGGTACCGCGCCGCCGCGTGGAGTCCCTTCGTCGGAGCTCGGACCCGGGATGCTCCGCGCGAGCAGCCGGAGCGCTTGGGTGAGCCGCCTGAACATCCGGCGATGTTACTTCGCCCGTCCCGGGTGGGAGCGAGCGGAACGTGAGGGGCCCGGTCCGCTGCCCGCTCCGCGTCCCGCCAGCCCGCGCTACCAGGACGTGTGGAGCGCGTACTGGCCGGCGCGGGTGTCCAGGCTGAGGAAGGAGAACTGGCCCTCCGAGCATGTGCCGCTGTTGAGGAACAGCCGGCTGCCGTGCTCCACCTTCATGCCCAGGTGGGTGTGGCCGGTGACGACGACGTCCGCGGCGCTGTCGCTGGCCCGCGCCAGGGCCCACTGCTGGAAGGTGCACCGCGCCGGGTCCGGCAGCGCGTGCGAGAGCCGGGCGTCCAGCGCCTTGAACATGCGGAACATCGCGCGCAGGTGCATCCGCCGCAGCCACCCGCCCGCCCACACCGAGGCCTCCGAGAACCAGCGCGCCTTGCGGATGACCCAGTCGTGGTGGTGCCCGTGGGTGAACAAC
Source organism: Myxococcus sp. AM011 (assembly GCF_013372595.1). NCBI lineage: Bacteria > Pseudomonadati > Myxococcota > Myxococcia > Myxococcales > Myxococcaceae > Myxococcus > Myxococcus sp. AM011. The sequence goes on along the minus strand of NZ_JABXEM010000223.1, from coordinate 16,359 downwards.
ATCCGGATGCCGTCGGCCTCGAGCACCAGGTGCTCCGGCGCGCCGAGCGCCGTGCCGGAGACGAGGTCATGGTTGCCGTGGACGTAGTGGTACTGGGGCTCGGCGAAGCGGCGCACCAACTCCGGGTGGGCGGCGCGCGCGGCCGCCAGCTCGGCCGCCTGGTGTCCAGGGGCCCGCGAGGTGAGCGTTTCGAAGATGTCGCCCAGGAGGACGATTCGCTCGAAGTTGCCCTCCAGCACGCGCAGGAAGCGGGCGAACGAGGAGTCCTCGTGGCCGAAGTGGTCCGCCACGTCGCGTCTGCCCAGGTGGAGGTCTGAAATCACCGCGATGTGCATGAGGCACTCCCTCCCCGTGCATTGGCAAGGTCGGGGGACCCTGTCCAGAAGGAACCAGACCAGCGCTTCCCCGCAAAGCTGCGCATGCACGTCGCATTCGTCCACGACTCGAAGGTCCCGATTTCGATTTGCAATCGTGTTCTTTTGACACTAAGACTGTGTAGACAATACACGAAGCAGCGAGGGGCGGGCGCATGGTCATCGGGTACATGAAGGCGGCACCGACGTCGTATGTGATTCAGTTCGAGGGAGGCACGGTGGTGCGGGAGGGGGCGGGGCTCTCGTTCTTCTACTGGAAGCCGTCGGCGACGTTGGTGAGCGTGCCCTTGTCGAGCGTGGACGTGCCCTTCGCCTTCAACGAAATCACCCGGGACTTCCAGGCGGTGACGCTGCAGGGGCAGCTCACGTACCGGGTGGCGGACGCGCGCAAGCTGGCGGCGCTGCTGGACTACTCGTTGGCGTCATCGGGGCGGCACCGCTCGGAGGACCCGGAGAAGCTGCCGGAGCGGCTGGTGCAGGTGGCGCAGGTGCGCGCGCGCACGGTGGTGCAGGGGATGGTGTTGCGCGAGGTGCTGGTGGGCGCGCAGACGATTGAAGCCCAGGTGCTGGCGGCGCTGTCGACGGCGGAGCCCATCCGGGCGCTGGGGGTGGAGGCGATGGCGTTCTCGCTGTTGTCCGCGAAGCCGACGCCGGAGATGGCCCGGGCGCTGGAGGCCGAGGCGCGCGAGGGGCTGCAGCGTCAGGCGGACGAGGCCGTCTACGCGCGGCGCAACGCGGCGGTGGAGCAGGAGCGGCGCATCAAGGAGAGCGAGCTGGCGACGGAGCTGGCGGTGCAGGAGCGCCAGCGGCAGCTTCGCGAGGCGAAGATGGCGGGGGACATCGCGGTGGAGGAGCAGCGCTCGGCGCTGATGGAGCGCTGGGCGCAGAACGAGAAGCAGGCCGCCGACGCGCGGGCCTACGCGCTGGAGAAGACGCTGGCGCCGGTGCGCGGGGTGGACTGGAAGACGCTGATGGCGACGTCCGTGAATGGTGGGGACCCGGCGCTGAACATCGCGCTCGCCTTCCGGGAGATGGCGGAGAACGCGCACCGCATCGGCGAGCTGAACGTGTCGCCGGACCTCTTGAACTCGCTGATGAGCGGCGCGGGCTCGAAGCCGCCGAGGGACACCGCGCGCAACACCCCACACGGGCCTCCCCGCGAGCGCTGAGCCACGACGAGGGAGGGCCGGGTCATGTACGAGAAAATCCTGCTCGTCACCCGCCGCACGCGGCTGGCGGGGCTGGTGGAGCGCTTCAACACGAAGAAGCAGGCGAAGTTCTACGTGGAGCACGCGGGGCAGGACTTCGAGGAGTTCGAGCGCGAGGACGAAGCGTACCTGCGCGCGGTGGACCGGCTCCGCGACTCGCTCAACGTAGGGCTTCCGGTGCAGCAGGTGGACCGGGGCCTGGTGCCCACCTTCCTCTTCAGCGGGAAGGAGGTTGTCGTCGTGGCGGGGCAGGACGGCCTGGTGGCGAACGTGGCCAAGTACGTGGGCGAGCAGCCGCTGGTGGGCGTGAATCCGGACCCGGAGCGCTTCGACGGAGTGCTCTTGCCCTACGAAGTCGCGGGGGCGCGTGGCGCGGTGCGCAAGGTGCTCGAGGGCAAGGCCCGGGTGCGCGGCGTCACGCTGGCGGAGGCGCGGTTGGAGGACGGGCAGCGGCTGTTGGCCTTCAACGACTTGTTCATCGGCGCGAGGACCCACGTGTCGGCGCGCTACAGGTTGAGCCATGGCGGACACGAGGAGTCGCAGTCGTCCAGTGGCGTGCTGGTGTCCACGGGCGCGGGCTCCAGCGGGTGGCTGTCCTCCGTCTTCACGCTGGCCCGGAGCCTCACCGCGCAGACGGGCGGCGTGCCCGGGGAGGCGTGGCGGCTGGCGTGGGAGGAGCCCCGGCTGGCCTTCGTGGTGCGCGAGCCCTTCGTGAGCCGTCACTCGGGCGCGGAGGTGGTGGGCGGCTTCGTGACGGCGGAGCAGGAGCTGGTGCTGGAGTCGCGGATGCCGTCGGGGGGCGTCATCTTCAGCGATGGCATGGAAGAGGACTTCCTGGTTTTCGGCGCGGGGGCGCGGGCGCACATCCGTCCGGCCCGACAGCGCGCGCGGCTGGTGGTGGGCTGAGTTTTCCGGAGGCCGTGTTCCTCGCGTTATGGTGAGGCCTCACGGACGCACGGGGCGTCCCGCGCTGGAACACGCACGAGGAGAGGCTCATGGCCAGGACACTCGCGGTGATGACGTCTGGCGGGGATTCGCCGGGGATGAACACGGCGCTGCGCGCGCTGGTGCGCGTGGCGGCGGTGCGCGGCGTGCGCGTGCTGGGCGTGGAGTTCGGCTACGAGGGGCTGATGGAGGGCCGCTTCCGCGAGCTGACCCGGCCCGACGGCGAGGGCGGTCCGCTGGTGCCGGAGCCGGAGCTGGATGCGAGCGGCCAGTTGGGTGGGACCATCCTGGGCAGCGCCCGCAGCCAGCGCTTCATGACGCCGGAGGGACGCGCGGACGCGGCCCGGCGCCTGGAGGACTTGTCGGGGCTTGTCGTCATCGGCGGCAACGGCAGCCTCACCGGCGCGCACCTGCTGGCGCGTGAGTGCAAGACGCCCATTGTCGGCATCCCCGCGTCCATCGACAACGACATCGGCTGCAGCGCGTCCGCCATCGGCGTGGACACCGCGCTCAACACGATTGTCGAGGCGTGCGACCGCATCTCCGACACCGCGCGCGCCCACCGCCGCGCCTTCATCGTCGAGGTGATGGGGCGGCACTGTGGCTACCTCGCCATGGCGGCGGCCGTCTCCGCGGGCGCCGACGCGGTGCTGTTCCGGGAGCAGGGGAGGGGAGAGGCGGACATCCTCCAGGCGCTGGAGGACCTGGTGCGGCGCAACCTGGCGGAGGGGCGCACCAAGCGGCGCGTCCTGGTGCTGAAGGCGGAGGGCGTGGAGCTGCCCACGACGCTGCTCGTCTCGCGGCTCCAGGAGCGCTTGAAGGACATGAAGGGCGTGGAGGCGCGCGGCATGGTGCTGGGCCACCTGGTGCGCGGCGGCAGTCCCACCCACCATGACCGGATGATCGCGGGCCGGCTCGCCTTCGCCGCCGTGGAGGCCGCGCTGGAGGGCGCCACGGACTTGATGGTGGGCTGGCAGTCCACGGTGCCCGGCGGCCAGACGACACCGGACCCGTATGTGAAGCGCTATCCGCTGGAGCAGGTGCTGTCGGAGACGGCGGCGCTGCTGGATGGCAGCAGCCCCGTCACCCAGCGGCGTGTGCGGATGATGGAGTCCGTGCAGGGCGTGCTCGCGCTGTAGTCCGCGCGCGAGCGCCCGGTGCTCCTTCACCTCGCGCCCTACGTGACAGTCACGACGACTTCGGGGCACTTCAGCGCCGCGTCGTGGTAGTCGCCCGCGAGCGCGGGGACCTTCGCCTGCTCCGAGGTGACGTCCATCAGCGGCCCCCGGAAGGTGATGCGGTAGGTGCCCGGCTCCTGGAGCCCGTACGCGGGCGCCACGTCCACGCGGCCCTCCACCGACTCGCCCGGAGCGAGGGTGGCGTAGGAGGAAGCGTCCGGCGGCGCGCGCTTCACCATGGGTCCGCCGTAGGACAGCTCGGAGGCGGCGCCGTCGCGCGACACCTGGAAGATGTCGTTGCGGATGCCCTCCAGCGGCGTGTGCCACTTGAGCACGTACAGGGGCTCCTTCGTGGGGTTGGTGAGCTTGAACACCAGCTCCACCGGCTCGCCCGCCTTCACCTGGGCGGGGCCTGTCAGCGCGCACTCCAGCGTCTTCGCCACGGCTGCCTCCTCCTGCGTCCGCGCATCCGCTGGCGGTGCTGTCTCTTCCTTGCGCGTCGCACAGCCAGACCCGGTGATGGCCAGGGTCAAAAGCGCGATGCGGCCCACGTGTCCACGCGTCATGGATTCCTCCGAGCTCGAAGACGGCGCGGGGCCCCATGCCTCGCGCCTTCCACAAAAGAAAACGGGGGCGCCGGCCGCACCCCCGCTTCCCTTCACATCATGTCAACGAAGGCCTGTCACTGCTGCGCGGGGGTGTTCTCCGCGAAGTACTCGTGGCTGTCCGCGTTGTCGCGGGCGCGCGCGGAGTTGGAGCTGGTCAGGCTGCGGCAGGCGCTCTGGCCGTAGGCCCAGTCATCCGTGTCCGACACCGCGGTGAAGTGGCTCATCTCGTGGACCAGCGTGCCACCCTTGGAGTCGGTGCCGGACATCGGCGCGCTCCAGAAGGCGTTGCACACGTAGATGCGGTACGGCTGGTTCTTGTAGACGTACGCGTAGGCGCTGTCCGAGCACGCGCAGTCGACGATGACGTTGCGGGTGTCGAAGGCGCTCTTGATGGCCGCGTAGTGCGCCTTGATGGTGCTCAGGTTGGACGCGTTGTTCGGGCCGAACCACGTGGTGAAGCGCGGGCCGATGGTGCCGTTGAGGTAGTTGACGGAGTTGTTCGTCATCGACTGCGCGGTGGAGAACGCCGTCGACACCGTGGAGGCGGGACGCGAGCCCGTGCAGCTCGACGTGGACAGCGCCTGCGCGGAGACCGAGTCCGTGCCCCAGGCCACCGGCGCCTGGAACTCACGGCCTTCAATGAACAGCTCCACGCTGTCGGAGCGCAGCTGGGACACGCCCTCGTGGCCCACGTCCGAGTGGTGACCATCCGAGTCGTAGCGGATGCTGTAGCTGCCCGTCTTCGAGAAGTCGTAGATGGTGCCCAGGTCCACCGTGTACGAGACGCTCTCCCCGGCCGCCAGGCGCAGGAAGTCCGTCGTCACCGGCGTGGCCCACTTGTAGTGACGGCCGTTGTACTCCGCCTTCGCGCCGTCCACCGTCACCGCGAACAGGTCCTCCTTGAGGCCGTCCGTCGGCGTGTGCCACTTGAGCAGCCGCACCGTGTCCTTCGCCACGTTGGTGAGCGTCACCGTCACGCTCACGCTCTCTCGGGCCGCCAGCGACGAGCGCGGCACCGACAGCTTCACCGCCACGTCTCCGGCGACGGCATCTCGCGCCGACTCGCCCTCGGTGGGCACTTCACCCGCGCGCTCCTCCGGAGCACCACAGGCACCCAGCAGCGAGACACTGACAACTGCACCCATCCACCAATTGAGGCGACCACCTGAGCTGAAGCTCATGTCGGGGACTTCCTTTCGGGGGGATACTTTTGGGAGTGACTTCGCGGAGTACGCGGCGGTCCTCATTCAGAGAATGCGGCCCTGTCGCGATATCCACTTTATAGCCCCGCCCGAGGAATCCCGTCCAGACCCCGACAGCCAGGTGCGACTAGGGCCGGGCGTACGACACGAGCAGGGCCACCATGCACGCGGCGTAGCCGAGCACGACGGGGCCGAGCGCGAAGAGGACCGTGTCGTAGAAGCTTTCGGTTTGGGGGGTCATGGCGGTGTTCCTTGCGTCGTGCCGCGCGGTCATCGCGTGGCATCCGGACACAACAGCAAGGCCTGGGCCATGAGCGTTGCGCGGGTGGAAACCCAGGCGCATCGCGGGGTTGGCGCGGTGGGGCGGGTCGCGCGGCCGGTTTCGCCGCGCGGGCTGTTCGCGAATGGGACGCGCGCGTGCGGCCTCGACATTGGAGGCCCGCGCACGCGCTCCGTTCGCGTCACTTCCCTGCGGCGGGCCCGCTTCCAGCGGCGAGGGAGCGGACGAGCTCCAGGGAGCGCCGCACGTGTTCGCCCACTCGAACCTGGGATTCGAAGCTGTCGCGAATGACTCCGGCGCGGTCCACGACGAACGTCACGCGGCCGGGGAGCAGGCCCAGGAAGGAGGTGCCGACGCCAAAGGCCTCGCGCGCCTCGCCCTTCTCGTCGCTCAACAGCACGAAGGGCAGGCGGTGCTTGGCGGCGAAGCCCTGGTGGGACGCGGAGGAGTCACCGCTGATGCCCACGACTTCCGCGCCCGCCGCGACGAAGTCCTCGTACTGGTCCCTCAGGCCGCACGCCTGCACGGTACAACCCGGCGAGTCGTCCCGCGGGTAGAAGTAGACGACGAGCACCTTCTGCCCGGAGAGGTCGCGCAAGCGCACCGGCTGGTTGCCCGCTCCCGTCAACGTCACGTCCGGCAGCGCATCCCCGGCTTTCAGCAGCTTCTGCTTCGCCACGCAGTCCTCCCGCATCGCCGGAGGTGGGGGCCCGGCGCGCCCCAAGTTCCGGCAGTCAACCATGCCCCGAGAGGAGGGGCGAGCTTGCGGACGAGCCCTCCTGTCAGGTGAGGCGGCTGCTCCCTCGCTGTCCGAGGGTGTGAGGAGCGTGGGCGCGCGCTTGTTGGCGCCGAGCACCTTCACCCTCCACGCCGCATCTCATATTCGTGGGGGATGCGAATGGCGCTCCCCCGTCCGGCAGGCGACAGCCCTTCGCGAGGCCGGACCCGAAATTTCGGGCACGGGAGGCAACTGCGTCTTACCTTTCGAGACAAGACGTGAGAGCTTATCCAGGGTACAGGGCGGAAACTTTCGCCGGAGTTGCGCAACTTCGTGTTCAGGCGTAGGACGCGATCTCCGGGGGGTTGGTCAGGAGTGAACATGGTCGGCCTCGTCGTCGCATCGCACGGGCGTTTGGCGGAGGAGCTGGTCTCCACCGCGGAACAGATCGTGGGGAAACTCCCCGCGGTGGCAACCTGCAACATCGAGCCGGGGACTCCCGTTGAGGACATCCGCGCGAAGATGAAGCAGGCGGTGTCGCGCGTGGACACCGGTGACGGTGTCATCATCCTCGCGGACCTGTTCGGAGGTACGCCCTGTAAGGAGTCGCTGATGATGTGTCAGCGCATGAACCTGGAGGTCCTGGCGGGCGTCAACCTGCCCATGCTCCTCAAGGCGAACTCGCTCCGTTCCGAGCAGCTCACCCTCCCTGAGATGGCCAACCAGCTGGCATCCCATGGTCAACGCAACATCACCTGTGCATCCGCCCTGCTTCGCGAGGCCCAGCAGCAACCGCGAACTTGACGGACCCGCGCGGGTCGGCGATTCGAGACTGCCGTGATCACCCTGGTCCGCGTCGACAACCGCCTCATCCACGGCCAGGTCGTCGAGGCCTGGCTACCCCACCTCAAGGTGTCCCGCGTCGTGGTCGCGGATGACGAGGCTGCCTCCAGCCCGCTCATCCGCGCCGCCATGGCGCTGGCGGTGCAAAGCGCCATCGAGGTGCAGATCCTCCCCCTCTCCCAGGTGGACTTCGCGGCCCTGTCCAAGGACGGGGTGCGCACGCTGGTGCTCCTGCGCGACGTGGCCTCGGTGCCCTTCGCGTACGCGCACGGGCTGAGCCTGGGCGAGCTGAACCTGGGCAACGTCCACTTCGGCACCGGCCGGCGGCAGGTGTCCCCGTCCGTGTTCCTGGCGGAGGCGGAGCTGCGCACGCTCCAGCAACTGGCGGAGCAGGGCGTGCGGGTGGAAGCGCGCGCGGTGCCCGCGGAGAAGCCGGTGGAGCTGCCGGACCTGTCCGAGCGGTGGGCGAAGGCCGGGTGAGCGCGTGAGCGTCGTCTGGACCCAGGTGGCGCTGGCGGGAGTGTGGGGCGGACTGGTGGCCGTGGAGCGCAAGGCGTTCCTCCAGGCCATGCTGTCCCGGCCGCTCGTCGCCGCCACCGTCATGGGGCTGCTCCTCAATGACGTGCCCTCCGGGCTGGGCGTGGGCCTGTTGCTGGAGCTGTTCTTCCTGGGCACCGCCAACCTGGGCGCGGCGCTGCCGGAGAACGACACCCTGGCGGCCACCGCCACCAGCGCCGCCGCGGCCACGATTACGCTGGCCTCCGGCGCGGGCTCCACGCCGGCCATCTGGTCGCTGGCGGTGCTGCTCTTCATCGGCATGGGAAGGGTGGGGCGGCGCGCGGACCGGCTCCTGGAGGGCTACTCGGCCCGGCTGGCGCGGGTGGCCCTGGCGTCCGCGGAGACGGGCAACCTCACGCGCGCCATGCGGCAGAACCTGTGGGGCATGTGGCCGCACTTCGTGGTGTACGGCGTGCTGACGTCGCTGTGTGCGCTCGCCGGCTTCTTCGCGGAGCCGATGCTCCAGGAGATGCCCCCCATGCTGGTGCGCGGGCTGGCGTGGGCCTGGCCCGCGATGGCCTCCGTGGCCGCCGCCATCGCCGCGCAGGGCAGCCACGCCAGGCGGGCTCCCCTCTACGCGGCGCTGGGCGCGGCGGCCGTCACTGTCACCGTGGTCTTCTTCCTGCTCCAGGAGCGCTCGTGAGCGCTCCGGACACCGCGCTGCCCTGGACGGTGCTGCTGCGCGTCTTCATGCGCTCGCTCTTCCTCCAGGCGTCGTGGAACCCCAAGGGCATGCAGAACCTGGGGCTGGCCTACGCCGTCTTCCCCGCACTGGAGCGGCTGTACGCGTCAGGCACCGCGCGCGAGGAGGCCGTCCGCCGGCACCTGGTCTTCTTCAACACCCACCCGTACGTGGCCGCGGCCATCGTCGGCGGGGTGGTGTTCCACGAGGAGAGAATCGCCCGGGGCGAGGAGACGCCCGACAAGGTGGTGGCCTTCAAGGCGGCGCTGATGGGGCCGCTGGCCGCGCTGGGGGACGGCTTCTTCTGGCTGTCGCTCAAGCCCGCGGCTGGCGCGGTGGGCGCCGCGCTGGTGCCGCTGATGGGGCTGTGGGCGGTGCCGGTGTTCCTGCTGTTCTACAATCTGGTCCACATGCTCCTGCGGGTGCGGTTGTACTGGCTGGGGCTCACCCTGGGAGACCGGCTGGTGGAGGCGGTGGCGCGGGCCAACCTGCCGGCGCGAGGGGCGCGGCTCAGGACGGTGGCGGCGCTGTGCGCTGGCGGGCTCGCGGCCTGGCTGGCGGTGTCCTTCGGGGCCAACGCGGGCGGGGCCCATGCGCCCCTGCTGGCGGCCGGGTGCCTGGCCCTGGGGGTTGCATCCTACGTGCTGGTCAGCCGTCGGGTGCCCAACTACGTGGTGCTCTACCTCGCGGCGATTCTGGCTGGCGCGGCGGGTGCCTTCCTTTAGGTAAGACGAGAGGTAGGAGTCGCGATGTCAACGGTGGCCGAAGGAACATACGAGATCATCAACGAGCTGGGGCTGCATGCCCGGGCGGCGGCGCAGATGGTCAAGGTGGCCAATCGCTTCAAGAGCGACGTCTTCATCGAGGCCGAGGGTCAGAAGGCCAACGCCAAGTCCATCATGGGGGTGCTGATGCTGGCGGCCGCCCAGGGGTTCAAGGTGAAGGTGACGTGTAAGGGAGACGACGCCGAGGCATGTCTCCAGGAGTTGGCAAAGCTCATCGCCGACCGTTTTGGCGAGTCGAAGTGACGGGTGAGAATGCAAACGCGGTAGGACGCGGAGGAAAGAAAGACACGTGAGCAGCCAAGCCACTCCCACACTGAGGTTGATGGGCATCGGCGCCTCACCCGGCGTGGCGGTCGGCCACGCCTTCATCCTGGACCGCAAACGCATCCGCACGCCGAAGCTGAGGCTGGCGGAGGCGGAGGTCGAGCCCGAGCGGATGAGGATGAAGACGGCGGTGGACCTGTCCGACCGCCAGCTCGCCGAGCTCAAGGAACAAATCACGCGCACCGAGGGCTCCGACCACGCCCTCATCCTGGAAGCGCATCGGCTGATGCTCCATGACCCGATGCTGGTGGACGCGGTCAACCAGCTCATCGTCGAGGACCGCATCAACGCCGAGTGGGCCGTCCGCCGCGTGGCGCGCAAAATCAAGCACCTGTTCGACAACATCCCGGACGAGTACTTCCGCGAGCGGCGCTCCGACGTGGACTACGTCGCCGACCGCATCATCCGCAACCTGATGGGCCAGGTGGTGGACGAAGAGGTGGAGGTCCCCGCGGAGGCCATCGTCGTCGCACACGACCTGCCTCCGGCCGACGCCGCGATGATGGCGCGCAGCGGCCGGGTGGCGGGTTTCGTGACGGACCTGGGTGGCCAGACGAGTCACACGGCGATTGTGGCCCGGGCGCGCGAGACGCCCGCCGTGGTGGGCGCGGGAAGGGCCAGCGAGCAGATTTCTCCCGGGGACCTGGTGGCCATGGACGGCACCCGGGGCATCATCCTGGTCAACCCCACGGAGGAGCAGCTCCAGAGCTTCCGCGACGAGCAGCGCCGGCATCAGGAAGCCGAGCAGGTCGCGTTGGCGACGAAGGATTTGGAGGCCATCAGCACGGACAGCTTCCGCATCCGGCTCAATGGGAACATGGAGTTCCTGGAGGAGATTCCGTCGCTCCTGGCGCACGGCGCGGAGGGCATTGGCCTGTACCGCACCGAGTTCATGTTCCTGGACCGGAAGACGGCGCCGACGGAGGAGGAGCACTACCGCGCCTACCGTCAGGTGCTGGAGGCCATGGGCGGGCGCCCCGTCACCATCCGCACGCTGGACTTGGGCGGCGACAAGGTGCCGGGCAAGACGAAGCACGAGAAGGAGCCCAACCCGGCGATGGGCCTGAGGGCCATCCGCTACTGCCTGTCCAACCGCGACCTGTTCCGCACCCAGCTCCGCGCGCTCCTGCGCGCCAGCGTGCACGGCAACCTGCGGCTGATGTTCCCCCTCATCTGCGGGGTGAGCGAGCTGCGCGAGGCCCGGAGCGAGCTGGAGGCGTGCCGTACGGAGCTTGGCCGCGCGGGCGTGCCCGTGGGCAAGCGCTTCCCGGTGGGAATCATGGTGGAGACGCCGAGCGCGGCCATCATCGCGGACCGGCTGGCGCAGGAGGCCGACTTCTTCTCGGTGGGGACCAACGACCTCATCCAGTACTCGCTGGCCATCGACCGCCAGAACCGCGAAGTGGCCTACCTCTACCGGCCGCTGCACCTGTCCGTGCTGCGCATGCTGGACACCATCGTCGCCGCGGCGAAGGCCGCCAACATCCCCGTGTCCATGTGCGGGGAGATGGCGGGAGACCCGCTCTACACGCTGGTGCTGCTGGCGCTCGGCTTCGACGAGCTGTCGATGACGTCGGGGCAGATTCCGGCCGTGAAGCGCTTCATCCGCCGGGTGAGTCGGGTGGACGCGTCGGTGCTGCTGCGCGAGGCGATGGAGCTGACCACCGCCGAGGAAATCGAGCGCTTCATGCGCACGGAGATGGACCGGCGCTTCGTCGACACGGTGGAGCGTACCGAACCCGTGCACGCCAGCACCGCGCCGTCCGGGCGCACCACGGGCTGAAGCACCGCGTCCTCCGCCGGGGCGCGGTGCGGGGGCCTGTTCCCCTGCCTGCCCGGCGGGAGGCCCGTGCCGAGGCGCGTGGGCCATGCCCAGCTTTCAGGTCGAGCAGGTCAACACCTGACCTGGGAGGCGGGCGTGTTCAATCCAGCGGACATCCAGCAGGGCATGACGGCGCGGGACAGGGATGGGGAGAACCTGGGCCTCGTCGTCTCGGTCGACGCGGCGGGCTTCGTCATCGAGAAGGGCGGCTTCTTCCACCGCGACTGCCGGGTGGCCTTCTCGGACGTGTCGGACATCGACCGGGATGACGTGTACCTGCGCGAGGACCTGGCGAGCCTTCCAGGCGTCAGACCGGACGTGCTGGAGGCGCGCGGAGAGACGGCCCGTCACGCGGCCCTGTACCACGACGTGACGGGAGCGCTTGTGGGTGTCGCCCCCGTCGACAGGGTGCGGTCCCGCGCGGACGGAGGAGCGGTGGCCCTGGCGGCCGGGGACGATGACGTGCCGCAAGGGGTGCTGGTGGGCCGGCCCGCGGAGCATGCCGAGGAGCGCCGGCTCGAGCCCGAGGACAATCCTTCCGGGCGCCACGCGGGCCCTCCGTCCGAGGGAGACTCGCACACGCGTCGTTGAGTTTCTCCCGCGAGCGTCCACGAGGGTGGGGCTTGGCGACGGATCCCCTCGCCAGCGCGCCGGCTGCGGGTGATTCAGCCCGGTCGCGAGCGTCCACGAGGACGGAACTGGCGACGGGTCCTCTCGCCAGCGCATCGGCCACGGGGGATTCAGTTCCGTGCGTCCACGAGGGCGGGGCCTGGCGACGGGTTCCCTCGCCAACTCGCCGGCCGGAGGTGATTCAGTCCCATGCGTCCTCGTCGTCGGAGGCCGAGGGGATGGAGCCCTCCACCTTCAGGCCCCGCTTGATGCGATGGCGTCGGATGGCGCGCTCCACGGGGCGCAGGCCCGCGAGGGCCAGCAGGGCGATGACCACCGTGGTGCCGGCCGCCCAGTGGAAGCCCATGCCGGTGGCCAGGCCCACCGAGGCGGTGAGCCACAGGTTCGCCGCCGTCGTCAGTCCCTTGACGTGTCCCCTGTCACGGATGATGGCGCCCGCGCCCAGGAAGCCGATGCCCACCACCACCTGACTGGCGATGCGGCTGATGTCCGCGTTCGAGCCCTTCGGGGAGTCGCTGCCCAGCGTCCACTCGACGAAGACGCTGGCCAGCGTGAAGAGACACGCGCCCAGGGACACGAGGATGTGCGTGCGCAGCCCGGCGGCCTGTCCGCGCAGCTCCCGCTCCAGGCCGAGCACGGCGCCGAGCAGCGCCGCGACGCCGAGCCGCAGGGCGATGAGTTTCTCATCCACGTGGGACGAGCCTACTCACCCAGCTCGATTTTCTCGTCCTTGTCCGCTTCCGTCAGTTCGGGATTGGGCAGCGTCTCCAGCGTGGCCGCCAGCAGCTTCGTGGTGGGCACGACGTAGGGCGCCACCTCCTCGCCCAACTCCTGGCTGAACTTCGTCACGCGCGCCGCGTAGTCCTCGTCGCTCGAGCTCCAGCTCCCCGCCGCCTCCGCCGCCCAGACCTCCTGGCCGTCGGTGCACCGCAACAGCTGCGCCTTCACCTCGGCCTCCGCGCCGTCGCCCTTGAGGCTGATGCTCGGGTCCAACCAGAGCACGCCCTCCACGCCCTCCACGCACAGCCCCTTGAACGTGGTGTCCGCGGGCCGGCCCGGCAGCGCGACGTTGTCCTTCACGATGAAGTCGCGGTTCTGGTTCACCCACTGGCGGGCGATGAGCGTCCACAGCTCACCCACCGCGGGCTTCTCGTCGGGCAGCGGCTGCGCCACCACCACCAGCCGCTTCGTCGCCTTGCGGTCCACCTGGGCGTAGTCGCCGCGCACGCGGTGCGTCTTCACCGCGGAGCAACCCGCCAACAGCCCCAGCCCGAGCAGGGGCGCCCATCGCATCATCCTCATGATGTCCCTCTCCCGGCCCCCTTCATGGAAGGGGGCCTCGTGTTACCGCACCGTGTACCGCGTGCCTCAGGCCGCTCGCGTGGAGCTGTCCTCACCGCCGCCGGACTGGGGCGTGTTTCCTCCCCGGGACGCCTCGCGCTGACGCCGGTCGTGCATCAGCTGCATCACCGCGGCCAGCACCGTGAAGGACACCACCAGCGTGGTGATGAGGCCGATGCAGGCCACCATGCCCATGGAGCGCAGGCCGTTGTGCTTGGCGGCCAGCAGCGCGGCGAAGCCCGCCACCGCCGTCAGCGTGGAGGACGCCACCGCCGCGCCCACGCTCCTCAGCGCGACGAGCGGCGAAGTGCCTTCCAGGAAGCGATGCAGGAGGTACAGGCCGTGACTCACCCCGAAGCCCAGGAGGATGGGCAGGATGATGATGTTCATGAAGTTCAGCCGCAGGCCCGTCAGCGACATGATGCCGAGCATCATCGCCACGCCCACGCCCAGCGGAATCACCGACGCCAGCGCCAGCTTCGCGTTGCGGAAGTCCAGGAAGTGCATGGCGAGAATCCACAGCGCCGTGAGCACCACCGTCACCTTGCCGTCCCAGAGGACGATGCGCGCAAGCTTCGCGTACAGCTGCGTGGCGCCCGCGGCCCGGAACTCCTTCTGCGCGGTGGGGCCCGGCGGGTCGAAGTCGTCCTTGTCGAAGCGGCCCGGGTTGTACGTGACGGGGATGCCGCGCGTCTCGTCGGCGAACTGCATCATCTTCTGGCCGTCGAACAGGTCCACGCTCGAGTAGATGAACGTGAGGTAGCCCTTGTTCTGCGCGGTGGGCAGGTTCTTGAACTGGGCCTTGTAGTTGTCCGGCACGCCGTGCACGTCGAAGGGCTTCGCATCCAGCACCTTCATGAAGAACGTGGCCTTGTCCTGCATGTCCGGCGGGAGCGCGGAGATGGAGAAGCCGCGCGCCTCCAGATTCGCCATGTCCTGCTTCCACTCCTGGAGCACCTTCTCGTTGGCCTTCGCCGTCGCCTCGGGCGGAACGAAGGTGAAGATGCTCACCACCTGGTCGATGGACGGGTACTTGTGCGCGTTCTGCGTCAGCTCCCGGTACACGCCCTCGGCCTCGTCCAGGTCCTTGGTGTAGACGGCCATCGGGTCGCTGGAGATGTTGAAGCGGACGTTGATTTCGTCCTGCAGCAGCACCGACGACATGCCGTCCGGGATGAGCGCGCGGGTGTTGTAGTTGAAGCCCACGCCGTGCTTCACGCGGTCGAAGAAGCCGAGCGCGCCCTCGGGAGGCTCGCCCGTGCCCGCCCAGGGAACGGCGGCGGCGCAGATGAGCGCGACGATGGCGGTGCTCACGCCCAGCACCAGGCCGGGACGGGGGATGCGCAGCTCCTGGCCGCTGATGGCGGAGTTGACCGGCGGCGGCTTCATCTCGCCGATGAGCTTCTTGGGCCACTCCGGGTTGATGCGGCCGACCAGCGCCAGCAGCGACGCGCTCCACACGAAGAGCGTCAGGCCCAGGATGAGCGTGCCGCAGCCGGCCAGGAAGCCGAACTGGGAGAAGCCGCGGAACTCGCTGACCATCAACACGAAGAAGGAGCCACCCGTGACGACGGCGGCCACCGCCGCGGGGCGCCCCGCGTTGACGAAGGCGTCGATGATGGCCACGTCGTACGGCTTGCCCGCGCCCAGCTCCAACCGCGTGCGGAAGGTGAAGTGGATGCCGTAGTCGATGCCGAACCCCATCAGGATGCCGCCCAGGATGGAGGTGATCATGTTGAGCTCACCAATCGTCGCGTAGGTGAAGCCCAGCGTATAAATCGTCCCAATCACCGTGCCGCTGACGACGATGAACGTCGGCGCCAGCTTGCGGAAGAAGAGGATGGTGATGGCGAAGATGGTCACCAGCGCGATGACGGTGACGGGCTGCAGCGACTCCTCAATCGCGAAGGAGTCGTCCACCGTCGTCTTGTACGAGCCGGTGTAGCCGTAGGCGATGGTCTGCGAGTCGCCCATCAACTTGTAGTCCTCGACCAGCTTCACCTTGCCGGCCTGCGTGGAGTACGCGGCCAGGTCCTTGTTGAGCTTGTCGAGGTAGTCCTTCGTCTTGCCAATCTCCGTGGTGTCCCACATCGGCTTGACGAGGATGAGCACCATCTTCTTGTCGCTGGAGATGTTGTAGTCGTCGCGGATGCTCTTCTTTCCGACGGACGAGTACTTGTCGACCAGGTCCTGCATGTCCAGCTCCACCGGCTTGGTGGCGCCCATGTCGATGTAGAAGGGGTTGCTGCGGCGCAGCTTGTCCTCGAGGAAGGCCATGATGCGGCGCTTGCCCTCGACCAGGTCCTCCGTCTTCACGAAGAGGACCATGTTCTGCTGGATGAACTCGACGGGCAGCTTGTAGGAGACGGTGCGGACGTTCTCCTTGTCGGCCTCGAGCATCCCGGCGATGTCGTCCGCGGTCCGCTTCATCGCGGCCTCGTCCGTCGAGCGCAGGGCGACCATCAGGAAGCCGCTGCCCCCCACCATGTCGATGACCTGCTTGACGTCCTTCACCTCCGGCAAATCCTGGGAGATGAGGTCGAGCTGGTTGGAGTTGATGCGCAGCTTCAGCGTGGCCCACGTGGACACGGCGAGCAGGGTCAGCAGTACGGCCAGGATGGTGCCTGGACGACGGACCAGCAGCTCGGCGAAGGCGTAGGCGAAGCGAGAATGCGAGTTCGGGTTTCGAGGAGCGCCACTCATTCGCGGGCGACCCTACCGACAAACGCGCTGCCCCGGAAGCACGGCCCACCTGCCCGCCCGGCTTCCGGGCCCCGGGGAAACCCCGGAAGCGGCCCCGGGAATAATTGACAGGGGGCCAGGCGAGCCCTCAGTGCCCCCCCCTCCACGGGGAGTACGGC
>NZ_JABXEM010000222.1:0-20307 GCF_013372595.1 Myxococcus sp. AM011 | reverse complement strand
CCCTCCAGGTGAGCCCCGCGATTCTCCGTCCACCCGCCCAAGCCCCTCGGGGGCGGGACGTCCGACGTGCGGAAGTCGCCGCGCGCCCCACCGCCTGAATCCACCCTCCGGTGAGCCTTCAAATACAGACGCGCGGGGTTTCAAAAGACATCCTCCCCGCCAAGTCAGACAAGTCCACCCCCATTGACACACTTGTTTTCCCTGTTACTGTCTGACCATCACACGAATCAAACCTTCGCGTGAATCACTCAGCGGCTGTGGCGAACGGTCGGCGGTTCCATCTTCGCTCGCAAAACCCCGGCGGCCCTCCGGGTCTCACCATCCACACCAATCACAGACACGCCCGGCGGGCGTGCTCGGCGGAGTCTTGTCTTGGGCAAGCTGGGAGGCACATTGGAGCTGGTCCGCAGGCGTCTGGATGAGTTCATCCGGAACGCGGAGGCGGCGCCCCGGCAGGAGCCCTGGGTGGTGCTCTCCAACCTGACGGACAATCAAGGCAGTCCCGCGGCCCCCGCGCGCGACGCGGTGGTGATGTTCCTGGCGAACATCCGGCACGAGACCATCGTCAGCACGTACAACCGCAACGTCCCCGTGTCCGCCGACACGTACGGCATCGTCGCGCCGCCGCTCTACATCGACCTCTTCGTCCTGCTGTACGCCAACTTCGAGGACCAGGCGTACCCCGTGGGGCTGGAGGCCATCTCCCACGTCATCAGCTTCTTCCAGCAGACGCCGTGGTTCACCCAGCAGAGCCTGCCGGGGTTGGACCCGGACATCGACAAGCTCACCTTCGAGTTCGTCGACCTGGACCTGCTGGGCCTCAACCACCTGATGGGGCTCGCGGGTGTGAAGTACCTGCCGTCCGTCTTCTACAAGGTCCGGATGATTCCCTACCGGGGCGAGGCCCAGCAGGCCCAGGTGCCCGCGGCCAAGGGCGTCGAGGCGCCCGGCCAGCCCGAGGCGGTCCTGCCATGAGCCGCTTCCGACGCGCCAACGAGCGGGCCCTGCGCGGCCCCCTGAGGCCCGGGGAGCTCGCGCGGCGCCACATCCCCAAGGGCCTGGCAGCGCCAGAGCCGCTCGAGGACGTCACGCTGCCGCGTCGCTACACCTTCGAGCGGCTCTTGAGCGTGGACCTGCGGCACACCTACTTCAATCGCTCCGAGGGCCGCTGCCCGGCCCTGGTCTGCCGGCCCACGTCCGCCACGGCGGCGCTGCTCAGGGACCTGGGCCTCATCTTCCGCGACGAGGGCACCTCCTTCACCGTCCTCTACGACTACAACCGCCGCGCGCAGCTGCTCAAGGCGATGGAGCGCCGCGAGAAGTTGGGCCAGTGGACGTGGCTGTCCTTCGTGCTCGTCCCGGACACGCCCTACTTCGTCAACTTCACGGACCTGCCCAGCGACTTCCAGCCCACGGAGGTCAACCTCTACTTCAACAACCTCCAGGCCCACTTCGCCGGCGAGCAGCCCTCCCCCGAGGACCAGGAGCTCCACTGCGCGGGCACCGCGTCGCTCCCCGTCCTCATCAACCCGGGCGAGCAGGTCACGGAGGCCAGCCGGCAGCGCGTGGTGCAGGTGCAGGTGCAGGTGCCGCTCCTGCCGGGGGCGGACGAGGTCGTCCTGCTGGACCTCTCCGGCGCCGAGGTCCTGTGCAGGCCCTGCAGCATTCCGGTGGCCCTGCTCCAGAAGCAGTCCCCCTCGCGAATCACCTGCGAGGAGGTGCGCGCGACGCGAGGGCTCAAGGGCCCCGAGCAGCGCGTGGGCGACTTCCTCTACCTGGACCTCTCCGCCCTGCCCGAGGGCATCTACACCGTGCGCCAGCTCGACGCCGCCGGCGCGACGCTGCACCAGGGCACCATCCTCTACACCCAGGCGTACCCGACGCCGCTGGCCTTCCTCGACCTGGTGCTGTCCAAGCCGAACCCCGGCGACGTGGGCCTGTATCCCTTGTGTGACTTGTCCCTGGGCGCGGAGAAGACGCGCATCGTCCCGCTGCGGGCGGAGCTGCGCTTCGAGCGACGGAGCACCCGCTGGTGCTACTACGTCGTGCCGCCCCGGGGCGTCCGCTACGACGTGCTGCGGCTGCTCGACGTGAGCTCGCCCCAGCCCGTCACCTTCTCCGGCCCGGTGCCCGTCACCGTCGCCGGAGCGGGTGACGCCTATCTCTTCGTCACGGACCAGGAGCTGCCGCTCCAGGAGGTCCCCGACCAGCTCTTCGAGCTCACGGGGAGCCGGGCCAAGGGCGCCTTCGAGAGCACGCTGATGTCCAACGTGCCGGTGGCCTCGCCCGCGATGGTGCTGCCCCGCGTGGGCCCCCCTCCCGGTGTCCCGCGCGCCACCCGTCCCTCGGGCCAGCGCCGAGCGCCCCAGCCCTCGCCGCTCGAGCAGCGGGACTACTCGGACATCTACCTGAACCTCTGAACCCCGAAGCCCACCCACGCAGCGAAGAGAGGACCCGATGTCCATCAGGCAAGCCCGTAAAACCCCCGGCGTCTATGTCACCGAGCTGGACGCCTTCCCGCCTTCCGTCGTCGGCATCCAGACGGCGGTGCCCGCCTTCATCGGCTACACCCAGACGGCGACGCTCAGCGGCAAGCCCATCCCCAACAAGCCCATCCGCATCGGCTCGCTGGCGGACTACGAGCAGATTTTCGGCGGGGCGCCGGACCCGACGTTCGACCTCACCGAGGTCACCGACACCGCCAAGCAGAAGTCGGGCGACTACGACTTCAAGGTGTATGACAGCGGCGCGACGCCCGGCTGGAAGTACTACGACCTCATCCCCGCGGTGAGCACCAAGTACGTCCTCTTCAACAGCCTGCGCCTGTTCTACGCCAACGGCGGCGGCAGCGCGTACATCGTCTCCGTCGGCGACTACACGAGCGCGCTGGACCCGGCCACGCTCGTCGGCGGCCTGGCGGTCATCGCCGAGCAGGTGGGCCCCACCATGCTCGTGGTGCCGGACGCGGTGAACCTGGCGGCGCTGGCGGACTACGGGACGGTCGCCACCGCGATGCTGGCCCAGTGCGGCGCGCTTCAGGACCGCGTGGCCGTGCTGGACGTGTATGGCTCCGCCACCGTCACCCAGGCCACCCTGTCCACCGTCATCTCCGACTACCGGGGCGTGCTGGGCAGCAAGTTCCTCAACTACGGGATGACCTACTTCCCCTTCCTGCACACCACGGTGCAGGAGGTGAGCGACTTCGACTACACCAACATCAAGACGGAGGCGACGCTCAAGTCCATCCTGCTGCTGGAGAGCGCCAACCTCTACGCCAACGCCGCCGCGCGCAAGACGGCCGTGGACGCGGACATCGCCAAGATTGGCACCGTCACGACGCCCGAGGACATCCTCGCGCTGAACCAGAACCTCACCGCCGCGCTGCCGCTCCTCACGGACATGCTGCGCATCATCACCAGCAAGGACGACGTGCTGCCGTCCAGCGGCGCCATGGCGGGCATCTACACCTGGAACGATGCCAACCGGGGCGTGTGGAACGCGCCGGCCAACGTCAGCCTCACCGGCGTCACCAGCACCACGTTCAAGCTCAACAACGAGCAGCAGGCGGACCTCAACGTCCCGGTGGACGGCAAGGCCGTCAACGCCGTGCGCGAGTTCGTGGGCCGGGGCTCCGTCGTCTGGGGCGCGCGCACGCTGGACGGCAACAGCAATGACTGGCGCTACATCCAGGTGCGCCGCACCCTCACCTACGCCGAGCAGTCCATCAAGGCCGCGTTGGACCGCTTCGTCTTCGCCGCCAACGACGGCAACACCTGGGCGTCGGTCACCTCCATGGTGTCCAGCTTCCTGCAGGGCCTGTGGTCCCAGGGAGGCCTGCTGGGCGCCACCGCGTCGGATGCGTTCAGCGTGGAGTGTGGCCTGGGCAGCACCATGACGGCGCAGGACGTGCTGGAGGGCTACATGGTCGTCCAGGTCACCCTGCAGATGATCCGCCCGGCGGAGTTCATCGAGCTGACCTTCAAGCAGAAGATGGAAGGCGCCAGCGCGTAGCGCCCGCCCGGACTTCGACGACTGATTCCACCCTTCACGAGTTCAACGAGGAGCCGCCATGGCAGGAGAAGTCCAAAACGATATCTGGCCGTTGCCGAAATTCTATTTCTCCGTCCAGTTGGGGGACGACACGTCCGTCAGCTTCCAGGAAGTAGATGGCCTGGAGACGGAGACGCAGGTCATCGAGTACCGGCACGGCAACAACCCCAGCTTCTTTCCCATCAAGATGCCGGGCCTGGGCAAGGTCGGCAACGTGAAGCTGCGCAAGGGCATCTTCATCAACGATGCCCGCTTCTGGGATTGGTACAACGAAATCAAGATGAACACGATTACCCGGCGGACGGTCATCATCAGTCTGCTGGATGAGAAGGGCGCGCCGAAGATGACGTGGACCCTGAACAACGCGTGGCCCACGAAGCTCTCCGGCACGGACCTCAAGTCGGAAGGCAACGAGGTCGCCGTGGAGTCGCTCGAGGTCGCCTTCGAGACGCTCGTCGTCGCCGCGCCGTAATCACAGCCATCGCCATGTCCGAACCCTACTACCCGCCCGGCGCGTTCTACTTCAGCGTCTCCGTCCTCGGCTCCGCGACCCTGCTCGCGGCGGCGAGCGATTTGGACGCCTCGTTCCAGGAGATTTCGGGCATCGAGGCCCGCTGGGACACGGAGGACGTCACGGAAGGGGGCGAGAATCGCTTCACGCACAAGCTGCCCAAGGCCGCCAAGTACTCCAACCTGGTGCTCAAGCGGGGCGTGGTGACGCGGGACTCGTTCCTGGCGGAGTGGTTCGGACAGAGCGTGGGTTCGGGGCTGTCATTGCCGCTGTTGCCACAGAACATCCTCGTGCTGCTGCTCAACGAGGATGGCCTTCCACTGGTGGCGTGGGGCTTCATCAACGCCTGGCCGCTGCGCTGGGAGGTGTCCCCGATGAGCTCCACGGAGAACCGCATCCTCACGGAGTCGCTGGAGCTGTCCTACAACTACTTCGAGCGCGTGAATCTGGGCAGCCCGGCCTCTGTGGCCATCAAGCTGGCCCAGCTCACGTCCCGGCTGATGTGAGGCGCGCGCCATGCCCCTGGAAGTCAACGAGGTCGGCATCCAGATGAGCGTGCGGGGCGGCTCCGGCGAGGCGATTCCGGAGACGCCCAGCACGCCCGTGGGCGACTGCGGCTGCGACGACGAGAAGCAGGCGCACCAGAAGGTGGTGGAGGACTGCGTGCGCCGCGTCCTCCAAATCTTGAAGGCGCGACAGGAGCGGTAGCGATGGGGTTCTCCGGCAGCCTCGAGAAGATGAACGTCATCGCCTACCAGAAGTCCGACTTCACGTCGGAGGTCGGCCGCTACACCGTGTACATCAACCCGGCGTCGTACTCGCACACGTACTGCGTCAAGTACAATGACAACCAGACGCAGGGCAGCCCCGGAGGTTCACCGGACTTCAACCGGATTCCCGCGGACACGGTGGAGCTGGAGCTGGTGTTCGACGGCACCGGCGTGGTGCCCAGTCCACTGCCGGGGCTGATGCCTTTCACCGACGACGGCATCGCCGAGCAGGTGGCGAAGTTCAAGAAGCTGGTCTTCACCTACAACGGGAACATCCACAGCCCCAATTATCTCAAGATGTCGTGGGGCACCTTCCTGTTCAAGTGCAAGCTGTCCAAGCTGAGCATGACGTACACGCTGTTCAAGCCGGATGGCACGCCGCTGCGCGCGCGGGCCAAGGGGACGTTCCTTGGCTACAACGACGAGGTGGAGCTGGCGCTCCAGGCGAGGATGAGCTCGCCGGACCTGACGCACGTGCGCACGGTGCAGGCGGGAGACACGCTGCCGCTGATGTGCTTCCGCATCTACGGCACCAGCGCGCTGTATCTCGAGGTGGCACGGGTCAACGGGCTGTCCGACTTCCGGCGGCTCACCGTGGGCTCGAAGCTGCTGTTTCCTCCGCTGAAGGAGACCCAGGCATGACCCCGCCCTTTCCGGAGAAGAACGAAGGGGCGCTGGCGACGTTCACGATTGAGTCGAACGGCACCGTCATCCCCAAGACGTACCAGGTCATCAGCGTGGACACGTGGCTGGGCGTCAACAAGCTGCCGCGCGCGAAGCTGGTGTTGTTCGACGGCAGCGCGTCCACGGGCCTGTTCCCCATCAGCAGCAAGGACACCTTCATCCCCGGGGCCAAGGTGCTCATCTCCGCCGGCTACGACGGGGAGAACACGCGCATCTTCCAGGGCATCGTCTGCCGGCAGGGGCTCGAAATCGACCAGTCCTCCGGCTCCAAGCTGGTGGTGGAGCTGACCGACGAGGCGATGAAGATGACGCTGGAGCGCAAGAGCGGCTTCTTCGAGAAGGTGAAGGACAGCGCGCTCATCAAGACGCTGCTGACGCGCAACGGGCTGTCCGGCGACGTCACCGCCACGACGGCCGTGCACGACGAAATCGTCCAGTACTACGCCACCGACTGGGACTTGATGGTGACGCGGGCGCAGCTCAACGGCCTGGTCGTCATGGCGGACGGCGGCGAGGTGACGGTGGCGGAGCCCAAGACTTCGCAGACGCCCGTGCTGAACCTCACCTATGGCCGCTCCATCCTGGACCTCCAGGTGGAGATGGACGCCACCACCCAGTTCGACGCGTCCGCCATCAAGGGCTACACCTGGGACGCGGGCGCGCAGAAGCTCATCGAGTCCGGCCCGCGAAGCGTCTCCGTGAAGGAGCAGGGCAACGTCACCTCCGCCCAGCTCGCACAGGTGTTCGGCGCGAAGAAGTTCGCGCTCCAGACGGGCGCGGAGTTGCAGCCCGCGGACCTCCAGGACTGGGCCTCCGCGGAGCTGCTGATGTCGAAGCTCGCGAAGATTCGCGGCTCGGTGCGCTTCCACGGCAGCGCGCTGGCGCAGGTGGGGAAGATGCTGGAGTTGGGGGGCGTGGGGCCGCGCTTCAATGGCGCCGCCTTCATCAGCGCCGTGCATCACCACATCGAGGACGGGCGTTGGATGACGTCGGCGGACTTCGGCCTGTCGCCGCGCTGGTTCACCGCGGAGAACCCGGACATCGCGGCGCCGGACGCGGCCGGACAGCTTCCGCCGATAAAAGGACTGCAGACGGGCGTGGTCAAGCAGGTGGCCAAGGACCCCGGCGGCGAGCTGCGCGTGCTGGTGGGGCTGCCGCTGCTCCAGGAGCCGAGCAAGGGCGTGTGGGCGCGGCTGGGGACGTTCTACGCGTCCAGCGGCGTGGGCGCGCTGTTCTACCCGGAGGTCGGCGACGAGGTGGTGGTGGGCTTCATGAACGAAGACCCGCGCCACGCGGTCATCCTCGGCTCCGTGTACAGCAAGCAGCGCGCGCCGGCGTATCCCCCGGACGAGAAGAACACGCGCAAGGCCGTCGTCACGCGGTCCAAGCTGGAGCTGTCGTTCGATGACGAGAAGAAGGTCATCGTCATCAAGACGCCCGGCAATCACATCGTGAAGCTGGACGACACGTCCGGCGCCATCTCCATTCAAGACAGCAACGGCAACACCGTGTCCCTGTCCAAGGGCGGCATCGCCCTGGACAGTGCCAAGGACGTGAAAATCACCGCCAAGGGAAACGTGGCGGTGAAGGCCGGCGCCAACCTGACGCTGGAAGCCACGGGCAATGTCTCCGTGAGCGGCAAGCAGGTGGCGAACAAGGCGTCCGTGAGCTTCTCCGCCAGCGGCAATACCCAGACCGAGGTGAAGTCCGGTGGAATCCTCACCGTCCGCGGCTCGCTGGTGAAAATCAACTGAGCGCTGTCCCCGAAAGGTGCGCCCCATGCCTCCCGCCGCCCGCGTCACGGACTTCCATCAGTGCCCGATGACAACCCCCGTGGGCCCCGTGCAGGTGCCTCACGTCGGAGGCCCCATCGCCGGCCCCGGCGCTCCCACGGTGCTGATTGGCGGGCTGCCCGCCGCCAAGGTCGGCGACGTGGCCATCTGCGTGGGGCCACCGGACGCGGTGATGAAGGGCTCCACGACGGTGAAGGTGATGGGACTTCCCGCCGCGCGGCTCGGGGACAAGACGGCCCACGGCGGCACCATCCTCGTGGGGTTTCCCACGGTGATGATTGGAGGGTGAGCCACCATGGAGAACCAGCCCCCCTCCTTCCTCGGTACCGGGTGGAGCTTTCCACCCACCTTCTCCCGGCGCACCGGCGGCCTGCTCATGGTCAGCGATGACCAGGACATCCGCGAGAGCCTCTGGGTGCTCTTGTCCACCTCGCTGGGCGAGCGGATGATGCTCCCCAACTATGGCTGCGAGCTGCGGCAGATGGTCTTCCGCAGCATCAACACCACGCTGACGCGGCAGATCCAGGACTACGTCCAGCAGGCCATCCTCTACTGGGAGCCGCGCATCGCCGTGGACGCGGTGACGGTGCAGCGGGATGCGTCGGTGGATGGGATGCTGTCCATCACCATCTCGTACATCGTCACGCAGACGAACACGCGCAGCAACCTCGTCTACCCCTTCTATCTCCAGGAGGGCAGCATCCCGGTGCAGGGGCCCTAGCCCATGGCCCCGCGCGATACGAAGGTCGCCATCAACGATGCGCCCAGCCAACTGGGACGCTGGCTGCGCGCCCTGGAAGCGGGCCATGCGCCGGTGGACGGGCGCACGCGCTCGGAGCTGCTCGACTTCGCGCCCCGCTTCGGCGCGCTCATCTACTTCTACGATTTGAAGAACACGCGGGACGGAGACTGGGCGGAGTTCTTCCTCGCGGACCCGGTGATGGTGCTCGCCTCCATCGACGCGCTGGACGCGAGCGCGGTGGAGGACCGCTTCCTCGTCACCGTGCGCGAGGTGGACGCGGCTCGCGCCTTCGAGCGCTCCTTCTCCACGCTCTCGGACGCGTTCCAGCTCGTTCTCGGCCTGGCCCGTCGCTTCGACCTCTGGTTGAGGGGCACGGGCCTGGGCGCGCAGGGCGAGCTGTCCCGGTTGCTCGGCCAGGGCCTGGTCAGCGCCGTGGAGGGGCCGCTGTCCGTGGCGCTGCGCGCGCTGGTGAGCGCGGCGAAGGGCGCGGGGCTGCCCCAGGCACTCGGTCGAGCGGTGCGACTGGACACGGAGGGCATGCTGCCCATCTGGGGGCTGGAGGACCTGCCCGCGGACGGCGCCAGCTACAAGGGCGCCTCCAAGGAAGCGCGGGCGCGCGCGGCGGCGGCGAGACTGGAGCCGTTGCTCGACCCGTTCCTCGATGCGCTGTCGCGACTCCAGGGCCTCACGGCGACGCTGCTGCCCACGGCGCTGGCGACAGGAAACCACCCGCCGCACCTGGCGCTGTACATGTCCTTCGTGCAGCTCTTCCGCACCGCGCAGGACACCGTCAACACGGTGTCGGGCCGATACGCCGGCTTCTATCACCGCGACGTGCTGCGCCTTCAACACCGCGCCGCGCTCCCCGACAGCACGTACCTCACCTTCACCCTCGCCGAGGACGAGGAGGTGAGCGAGGCACTCGTCCCTCGGGGCACGCTGTTCCCCGCGGGCAAGCGGCCGGATGGGCAGGACATCCTCTTCGCCTCGGACACGTCGGTGGGCGTCACGCCGGCCACGGTGGCCCGGCGCCTGGCGCTGCGCGTGCTGAGCGGGCCCCTGCTGCCGTTGGCCTCTCCGCTAGGGGACGAGGAGGACGCGCTCACCGTCGTCCAGCAGGTGCTCTCCTCGGAGATGCCGCTGGAGCCGGAGCAGACCGACGCGGAGTCGTCCTCCGACGAGCGGCTTCCCGGCTGGGCGACGTTCGGCGCCGTGCGCACGGGCATGACGCCCACCACCGTCACCGTGCCCGCGACGCTCGGCTTCGCGCTCGCGTCTCGCTACCTGCTGCTGACGGGTGGCACTCGCGAGGTGACGCTGGAGGTTCCACTCGCGCCGGCCTCCGCGAAGCGCCTGGGCACGCTGCTGACGGCGCTCGCCTCGGCGACAGGGCTGGATGAGCGGAGCGTGCTCCGCCAGGTGCTGCAAGAGTCCTTCACACTCCAGGTCTCCACCGCGGACGGCTGGCTGACGGTGGAGAATTACGAGCCCGTCCTCCCGCCTCTACCCCCTCGGGGCGAGGTCGAGCCGCGACTGAGTGGCTTCGGGCTCTGGTTCAAGCTGACGCCCTCCGCGCCCTCCGTGGTGCCCAATGGCACCGGCCCCACTCCGGACCTGCCCACGCTCCGGGCCTTCCTGAAGTCCGAGCCCGTCCTGCTGAAGGGCGACGTAGAGGTCCATCCCGTGTCGCTGCTGGACGCGGTGGACTTCTCCACGCTCGAATTGCACGTGCGGGTGTCCGACCTGTCCGGCGTGAGCGTGGAGAACACGCAGGGCGAGGTGGACCCGAACGTGCCCTGGCCCCTGTTCGGCTCGGAACCCGTCGTCGGCTCCTACGTGCGAATCCGCCACACGGAGCTGTTCGTCAAGCAGCCCGACACCCTGCGCCTCTCGCTGGACTGGTTCAACCTGCCCTCCAACAAGGATGGGTTTCACGGTTACTACCGTGACTATGTGGTGGGACCGGACGGCAAGCCCACGGCCGACCTCTTCGACAACCAGAGCTTCCTCGCGGACCTGCGCGTGCTCCAGCCTGGCTCCTGGATGTTGCAACCGCTGATGTCGCCGCTCTCCCCGGTGACGTCGCTGGAGGACGCGGAGGACTGGGACACCGTGCGCGGCTATCTCTTCCGCACGAAGGACGACTGCGCCAATCCCACGCCCACGGTGAGGGGCGAGCTGTGCAAGGACACGGTGTTGGAGCAGTTCGACATCAGCCCCAGCACACCGCCCGACTACTACGACCCCGCCACCAGCGCGCTGGAGCTGCGGCTGGCCGCGCCGTCGTATGCCTTCGGTGACTCGCTCTACACCCTCAACGTCTTGAACGCGGTGCTGGCCGAGCTCCCGGACCCGCTCGACCAGAGTCCCCTGAGCCCGCTGGAGCCCAAGGACCTCAAGTACCCCAATCCTCCGTGGCTGCCCCAGCTCCAGAAGCTGAGCCTCCACTACTCGGCGCGCTGCACGCTGGAGGACATGCGCTTCTTCCACCTGCTGCCCTTCGAGGGCTTCAAGCAGGTGACGCCCGAGGCGCGGCGCCCCCTGTCGCTGCTGCCGCGTTTCAAGGCGCCGGCCAACCTGTTCCTCGGCTTCACGGGGCTGGACACGGCGCAGACGCTCACGCTGCTGTTCCAGTTGAGCGGCACCTTCCTGGGAGAGGGCACGCCGCCCGTCGTGCGGTGGGACCTGCTCACTGCGGCGGGGTGGAACGCGCTCGCGCCTTCGCAGGTCCTCTTCGATACGACGGGAGGCTTCCAGGGCACGGGCATCCTCGCGTTGAGCCTTCCGGCCTTCAGCTCCGCGGAGAGCACGCTGATGCCCTCCGGCGGTGAGGAGTCGGAGCTTCAGTGGGTGCGCGCCTCGGTGGCGGACGACGCGGAGGCGTTTCCCCGGACGCTCGACGTCATCCCGCATGCGTTGCTTTCCACGCGGCAGGAGCCCGGCGTGGACGTGGAGACGCCCGTTCCGGCCGGGAGCATCACCCTCTCCGTGCAGGAGCTGCCCGACATCGGCGGAATCTCCCAGCCGATGCCGTCCTTCGGCGGACGTCCGCCGGAGACGTCTCGCACCTTCGAGGCCCGCGCCTCCGAGCGGCTGCGGCACAAGGAGCGCGCCGTGCTCGCGTGGGACTACGAGCGCCTGGTGCTGGAGCGCTTCCCCTCCATCTGGAAGGTGAAGGCCCTGCCGGCCCACGCGCCACTCCAGTCCGGCGTGCCTGGCGCTGTGCTCGTCGTCGTGGTGCCCGGAAGGGATGGGACGACGTCGGCGGACGCCACGGTGCCGCAAGTCACGTCGGACATGCTGGAGCGCATCCAGGGCTATCTCCAGGAGCGCGCCAGTCCCTTCGCCCGGATTCGCGTCGTCAATCCCATCTACGTGCGCGTCACGGTGAAGGCCCTGGTGGACTTCCGCGGGGGTGAGGACGTCGGCGCGAGCATCGACCAGTTGGACCGCGAGCTCGTGGAGTACCTGTCGCCCTGGTACCAAGACGCGTCGCGCGCCACGCGGCAGGGACAGTACGCGTCCGAGGCGGACATCTCCGACTTCATCCAGACGCGGCCCTATGTCCAGGCGCTGCTGTCGCTGGAGCTCGGGCACACGCCGCCGCCCGAGGCGCTGGAGTCCGACTGGTACTTCCTCACCTCCGCCACGCGGCATGAGCTGCAAGCCGCCGGTGCGCCCGCCGCCGAGCCCCTGGCGGAAGGCTACTGAGCCCCTTCGTCTTCGTGGAGCCCCCCATGGCAGAGCCCGTCACCGTCACCGCCGAGCCGCCCGCGAACGTGGGCCTGAACTACGTGGCCCTCAAGGAAGAGGGCACCGCGCTCATCCAGCAGCTCTCCGGAAACATCTGGACGGACTACAACGAGACCGACCCGGGCGTCACCACGCTGGAGCAGCTCTGCTACGCGCTCACGGAGCTGTCCTACCGGGCCTCGTTTCCCCTCGCGGACCTGCTGCTGGACCCGGTGACGGGCCTCATCGACCCGGCGCGACAGGGGCTCTTCCCCGCGCGCGACATCCTCCCGTGCAACCCGGTGACGGAGCGCGACTACCGCAAGCTCCTCATCGACCGCGTGCCCACCGTCGGCAACGTCTGGCTCACGCCCGTCACGTCCGGTGAGGTGCAGGGACTCTATGACCTGGGCATCTACGCACCGGGCCAGCACGACTGCGCCACCGACGAGCGCTCCCCCGAGGCCATCATCGACGCCGTCCGCCGCGTCTACCACCGGCACCGCGGGCTGTGCGAGGACCTGCGGGACATCACCGTGTTGGAGAACGTGGAGGCCATCGTCTCCGCCGACGCGAGCATCGACGAGAGCCGCACACCCGAGCTCATCCTCGCCGGGCTGTTCTTCGACATCGGGAACTTCCTCGCGCCGGAGCCTCGCCGTGAGTCGCTGAAGTCCCTGCTCGACGAGGGCCGCACGACGGACGAAATCTTCGAGGGACCGCTGCTCCAGAACGGCTTCATCGCCGACGCGGAGCTTCAACCCAAGGCGACCTCCATCTCCCTCCAGGACCTCACGCGGGTGATGGTCCAGACGCCGGGCGTCACCAGCGTCCGCAACGTGAGCCTCCGCGCGAACGACGCGGTGGCGGTGGGACCG
Organism: Myxococcus sp. AM011; assembly: GCF_013372595.1. Lineage (NCBI taxonomy): Bacteria > Pseudomonadati > Myxococcota > Myxococcia > Myxococcales > Myxococcaceae > Myxococcus > Myxococcus sp. AM011. The sequence goes on along the minus strand of NZ_JABXEM010000222.1, from coordinate 7,147 downwards.
GACGGCTCGCTTCCCGTCGCGTTGAATCAGGTGCTCGTCCTGGACACGGCGACGGACGCGAAGCGGGGCGGATTCACCATCCGCCTGTTCCGCAATGGCGTCGAGGTGAAGCCCCAGCCCGCGCGCGTGCGACGGGAGCTGGAGCGCCTGTGGGCCGAGCAGCGCCGCACGTATCCCCTGGCGCCGCAGTACGACGAGTACCTCGCCATGCCCCGAGGTCAGCGCCAGGACTTCCGAAGCTACACCTCCATCCAGACGCAGTACCCGATGGTCTACGGCATCGGCTCGGCGGGGCTTCCCGAAGCAGCGCCCCTCGCACGCCAGGGACAGGCGCGGCAGCTCAAGGGCTACCTGCTCGTCTTCGAGCAGCTCCTCGCGGACTTCTTCGCTCAGCTCTCGCGCGTCCGGGACTTGTTCTCCGGCGATTCGGAGCTGCGCCGCACGTACTTCTCGCAGTCGCTCGCCGACTCCGTCCCCGACGTGGAGGCGCTGCTCAAGCGGGAGGCTCCTGGCGAGGACTCGTCGGGCTATGAGCGCGGCTTGAGGGAGCTGGTCGCCAGCCAGGACCCCGTCACCGAGCGCCGCAACCGGTTCCTCGATGTCCTGCTCGCGCTGTGCGCGGAGGGACTCGAGGACGACGCGGTGGCGGACGTCGCCTGGGAGGGGAGTCCGCAGGCGCTGCAGTCAGAGCGATTGATGGAGGCGAAGCTCGCGCTGCTCCATCACCTGGTCCAGAGCACGCACGGACGCGGACGCGGCTTCGACTACCTGGAGCGACCGGGCCCCGGGAATGTCGCGGGCATGGCCATCAAGAGCCGCATCCAGCTTGGGATGCACGAGGCGGATGCACGGCCGCTCATCGACACCCTGGACGAGCACGGACTCGACCTCTCGGACTCGGGTGAGCCCGCGCCAGAGGGACGCGCGCTGGCTCGGCATGTGGACACCATCGAGGAGCGCTTCTCGAGCGTCGCATCCCTGCCCGCTCCGGAGAGTCCGTCCGCCTCCCCGTTGAGAGCACAGGCGGTGAGCGGTGCCTTCCTTGGGGCCGCGGGCGCATTGGAGAACTTCCGCGTGGGGACGTTGCCGGGCGAGTCCTCCGTGGCGCTGGTGTGCAAGGCGCCTTCCGAGAAAGGGTGGCATCTGGCGGGGAAGTTCCCGGACACCGGCAGCGCCGTGGCCCGCGCGCATGCGCTGGTCGACCAGGTGGCTACGCTCAACCGGCAGCGCTCGCAGCTCTACATCGTGGAGCACCTGCTGCTGCGGTCCGCGCGTCGCGACGGCGAGGATGCGTTTCCCTACAGCTTCACGGTGACGGCGGTCATCTCCACGGCGACGCGGCAGTGGAGTGACTCGGAGTTCCAGACCTTCGCTCGCGAGGTCATCCGGAGCAACGCGCCCGCGCTCGTGGTGGCGGACTGCTTGTTCCTCGGCCCTTCGCGCATGGCTCGCTTCGAGCGGCTCTATTGGGCCTGGAGGAACGCGCTTCGCCAGGAGGAGGGGCTGGCCACGGCATCGGCTCGACTGCGGGACTTCCTGGAGGCCGCGACGCGCGAGTCCGAGGTGGCTCCCGCATGACGGGCTCGCGGCACCACATCCGGAAGCAGACGCTCCACGTGGAGCTGGAGTCCGAGGCCCAGGCGCTGGAGCTTCAACCTCGACTGAGCGACTTCAACCGGCGACGCCTGCTGGCCATCATCGAGCAGGTGTTCGACGCGGTGGATATTCCGGGCCTGCACCTGCGCATCGACCGGCTGGATGTGGACCTGGGGACGGTGCCTCTCGACAATTTCGAGCAGGTGGTGGAAGAGCGGCTCACCGCCCGGCTGCGCGAGGTCGTGGAGCAGGCGGTGCATGCCCGACGTGTGGCGCCGCCCTCTGGGGAGCAGCCTCGGACCGAGGCGGAGGTGCGGCTGGAGTTGTTCGAGCACTACCTGCTGCACGGCACGCTGCCGTACTGGGCACCCGGTGGCGCGGGGTTCTCCTTCGGAGCCCTCTTCGCGCAGGTGGCCATGAGCGACCCCCAGGCCCTGGTTCGACTGGTCGGCACGCATGCCTCGATGGGAGACGTGCTGGACCGGCTGGTACTCCAGTTGGACCAGCGCTCCTTGGAGCGGCTCATCACGCTCCTGGAGCCGAAGCACGCGGCGCTCCTCATCGACTACATCGTCAGTCTCCAGGCGCTCCATCGGGTCAAACCCGTCGTGCCGCTGAGCGACCGCGGACTGTCGCGCCTGCTCTGGTCGCTGACGCTGACGTATCTGGTGAAGGAGGCGGGTTCACAGTTCAATCGCAAGAGCGCGCTGAAGCAGCTCCTGGAAGGCGTCGCCGAGAGTCAGGGTCTGGAGTATCCGGAGCTGCTCACCACGCTGGGCATCGGCTTGGAGCAGGTGCGCAAACGGCACCCGGTGCTGGCCTCGCTGTCCTTCGTCATCGGGGAGCTGGTGCGGGAGCTTCCTCCTCCTGTTCCGGAAGCCGCGGACGTGGAGGAGTACGACGGGGAGGAGCTGACGGTGCCAGAGACGGCATCGGCTCGCTATGAGCTGACGGAGGCGCTTCGCTACTACCTTCAGCATGGCGTGTTGCCGTGGGGCACGCTCGTGCGCATGCCGGAGCTGACGGCGGAGCGCCTCGTGGCGACGTTGCCGGAGCTGCCCCGTTCACTTCAGCGGCGGGCGCTTGCGTGGGAGCACCCTGGAGGGTCTCTGACGCGACTGATGCGCGCGGTGCGGAGGATTCCGGAGGAGACGCTGGCGAAGCTGCTCGTGCGGCTGATGCCTCCATCTGGTGATGAAGGCAGTCCGCTGCGCTCGGCGCTGCCGGTGTTCGTGGCTCGAGCGGAGGACAAGCCGCTGTTCTTCGCTCGGTTGATTTCCGCGCTCCTGGATGGGAGGCCGGTGGACCTGGAGGAGCTGGCGGCGCCTCGTGCGGGGGCGTTCGCGGAGGCTCGGAGTTCTCCTGAGGCGGAGCTGTCCCGGTGGGAGGCCCATGCGCTCAAGTCGGCGCTGGTGAGTCGGCTCCGATTTGGAGAGCAGTCGGGGCCTACCGTGGCGGCGCTGCTGGCGGCGCTGCTGGTTTCATTTCCGGAGGACACTCGACACTTCCTTCTCGCGCTGCGCGACGTGGAGGTGTTGAGGACCGCGCTGGTCGAGCAGAGCGAGCCGGAGCTGATTGAGCGGGCAATGGACCTGCTGCGTCCCCGTGAGGCGGGCACGCTGAATGCGCTGGTGCGGGCGCTGAACACTTTGCCGGAGCGGCTCCTTCCACGCGGCAGGGAGGGGGCTCGACAAGAGGTGTTTCACGAGTTGTTGCTGCTGGGGGAGACGGCTCCGCTGGCACAGGGCGCGTTCAGTCGGTTGTTGAAGCGACTGTTCGGTTCGGTGATTCCGGGTGAGGTTCATGGGGTCCTGCTTCGGACCGTCATGGTTTGGGAGGCGGCGGGACAGTTGCCGGCGAAGCAGGTTCAGGCGTTCCGTGGGGCACTGGCAGATGCGGAGCCTGCCCACGCTTCAACCGTGAGCCGTCGGCCTTCACGGGGGAATGAAGAAGCAGAGGTGTTCGCGCCATCAGTCTCCTCCGTGGATGCAGCTCTGGCTGGGGCAGCATCCGTCGGACTCCAGTCACCACCGACGGAGGAGGAGGAGCACATTCCTCCTCGGCACGTGGACGCGGTGGATTCGGAGATTACCGCGCGCGACCAGTCGCGACGCACGCACGGGATAGATGGGGAGCAACTGCCATCTCGGAGCGTGGACATGGCGGTTCCGCAATCCGCCGCGAGCCTCCAGACCTCTCGCACCTACGAAATAGAGGCGGAGCAGCCGGCTCCTCGGCTCGTGGACACGATGGCTTCGCCATCCAACCTGGGCATCGAGACTTCGCCCACGCACGAAGTCGATGCTGAACTCGTGGATGCGGGCACCTCGCCATTCAGCGTTAAGAGGGACCCTGCACGCGCGCAGGAAGAAGAGGCGGAGGGCTTTCATTCTCGGCAAGTGGATACCGAGGCCGACTCACCATCCATTGGCCTCATGCCTCCGCGCATTCAGGCAGCGAATGAGGTGCGAGACTCCGCACGACAGGTTGTCCCCTCAATCGGGGACCTCAATCCGTCACTCGCGCTCGAAGCAGCTCCTTCGTCGGCGACGTCATCATCGGGACCGGTCGAGTCATCACCTGCGAGTCGCGAGTCCGCTCTCGCGCACGAGGCAAGAGAGGGAGTCACCCCGCCGGAGCGGACGAATACGGCGCTTGTCGATCCGACACTCGTACGTCCCGGACAAGCGCGTGCGCTTGAAACAGACGCGGCACTGGCGTCCAAGGCGACGGAGGCGGCGAATCGAAACGAGTTCCATCCCACCAGCCTCGGAGCTTCTCCAGCGCCCGGCGCGAGTGCGGAACCCACCTCTCTGGCGAAGCACGGGTCCCCTACCGAGCCATTCTCCGCGAGCCTCTGGCACTCACTTTCGCCGGCGGTTGAAGAAGGCTCAGGTCATCCGAAGCAGTCCGGCGCAGACCAGGTCGAACGGCGACCCTCAACGGACTTCGGGAGTTCACGTTCGCCGGAAGCGAATGCCTCTTCCGCTTATCTGGAGCGGTCCAACGCTGCTCCAGCGGAACAGCCGCACTCCATGGACCTCAGGAGTTCACGCTCGCCAGAGGTGGATGCGCCTTCCACTCATCCGGAGTGGCCCGACGCTGTTCCAGTCGAACAATCGCCATCGACGAGCCTCGGGCATTCACGTTCGCCGGAGGTGAACTCTTCTTCCGCTCATTCGGAGCGACCCAACGCTGCCCTTACCGAACAGCAAGCCTCCACGGGCCTGGGGCATTCACAACAGCCCGAGGTGGACGAAGTCGTTCATCCGAGAAATGCCAACGCTGTTCTGGGCGCGCGGTCCCCCTCCACGCGCCCCGGGCTTTCACTCCCACCAGAGGTGCACGAAGCCTCCAGTCATCTGAAGCCGCCTGACATTGTCCAGGCCGAACAGCCTCCCTCGGCAATCCTCGAGCGTTCACGTTCGCCAGAAGTGGCCGATTCGTCCGCTCATGCAGGGCAGCCTGACACTGCCGAGGTCGAACAGTCGCCCTCCGCAAGCCTCAGGCATTCACGTTCGTCAGAAGTGACCGATGCGTCCACGCATCCATGGCAGCCTGACACTGCCCAGGCCGAACAGCCGCCCTCCGCGAGCCTTGGGTATTCACGTTCGCCAGACGCGGCTGAAGCGTCCACTCATCCGACACAACCTGACGCTGCCCAGGTCGAACAGCCGTCCTCCGTGAGCCTTGGACGTTCACGTTCGACAGAAGCGACCGCCGCGACCGCTCATCCGATTCAGCCTGACGCTACCCAGTCCGAACAGTCAGGAGAGAGCCTCGGGCGTTCACGTTCGCCAGGACTGGCCGAAGCCTCCATTCATCAGAGGCATTCCGACACTGCACCTGCCGAACAATCGCCATCCACGAGTCCCGAGCATTCACGCGGAGCCATTTCGCACGCAGTAAACACTCCGACGGAAGCAGCCCATCCAGAACTCCAAGGCGACAGGCCCGCGCGCACCTCTTCCCGCGAGGACTCACTCCTTCAGCAACCGCCAACTTCCTCAGCGCCGCACCCTCCTGGCTCCATCGCGGAGGCACCGCGTCCTCCTGTGGCCTCGCACGACCACCGCGCCCTTGCGCACGAGTCGCCACCAACAGCCACTACGGCGTCCCTCTCCTCCCCGCCTCCTCGCGACGCCTCGACCCATCCAGGCAACGAGCTATCGCCAGAGCCGAGCTCCGACGAAACGCCCGCCGCCGCCCAGTCCGCGAATCTCGCGGGACACGAAGCACGCGAGGCCCTCTTCTCGTTCCTGCTCGCGGAGAGCGCGGACCGTTACGCCGGCCTGTCAGACGATGCTTTGCTCCGCCTGCTCCAGTCCCTCCTGGATGAATCACCGGAAGTGCTCCGCGGCTTCGTCCGTCGCCATGCCCACCGCAAGCGGCTCCAGGAACACTGGGCCCGGAGCCTTCCGGACTCCGTGCTCGCGCGCTTCAGCGCCGTGCTCGCGCCCCACGTCCACGCAGCGCTCCTCTCCGCCACTGAAGTGCTCGCCGCCGCGTGGCAGGAGGTCGCTCCTCCCGGAACTCCCGCGCTCACGGAGCGGTCCGCCTTCTGGCGCTTCGTCCTGGAGCTGCTCGGCGAACGTCCTGGCGGAAGCCTCACGCTGGAACAACTCGTGTCCGCCTTCTTCGAACACTTCTCCGCGCGCCTCCACACCGCCCAGCCCGGCCACCGAGACTCGCGCAGCACCGCCGAGCGCCTCCTCGAGCGCGCCATCGAACTCGCCCGACACGAAGCCGTCCCGCGCCTCGGCGCCCTGCTCCATCAACGACGCGCGGCCCTCGTCACCGCGTGGACCACCACCACCCGCCCCGACTCGCGCCGCTCCAGCACCTCGCGCTCCCGCCCCTCGAAGAACCCCGGTCGGACCGCCTTCCGACTCGGCGAGGAGAAGCACGGCGGCACGCCCATCTACATCGACAACGCGGGCCTCGTCCTCGCCAGCCCCTTCCTCCCCCACCTCTTCCGGGAGCTCGGCCTGTCGCGCGTCGACGACACGGGAAAAACCCACCTGGACCCCGAGCCCGCCACGCGCGCGGTGCACCTGCTCCAGTACCTCGTCGACGGCCGCACCTCCGCGCCCGAGCCGCTGCTCGTCCTCAACAAAATCCTCTGCGGCCTCTCCGTCCCCACCCCCGTCCCCAGCGGCATCGACCTGACCGAGCGCGAGCAGTCCCTCTGCGACCGACTCCTCAAGGCCCTCATCGCCAACTGGACCATCATCGCCAACACCTCCGTCGCCGGCCTGCGAGAGACCTTCCTCCAACGCGAAGGCCGACTGGAGCAGCTCGACGACCGCTGGAAGCTCCAGGTGCAACGCAAGACGCTCGACGTGCTCGTCGACCAGGTCCCCTGGAGCATCTCCATCCTCACCCATCCGTGGATGCCTCAGCCCCTCTATGTCTCCTGGTAGCGCCATGGCCCTGGTGGCGGGAGGGAGCGTCGCGGTATTCGCCGCATTGACGCTGGCCCGCATCCCCGTCTGGCGCGACGACATCGCCTTGTGGGAGGCCACTCTCGAGAAGACGCCTGATCAGCCGA
>NZ_JABXEM010000221.1:0-20347 GCF_013372595.1 Myxococcus sp. AM011 | reverse complement strand
CGCGCGCCGCTGCGGCTGGTGCGACACTCGTGAGGTGACGCGGGCCCGCTGGTGGTGCGAGGGCGGTGTTGCTGGGACAGGCCCCGCGTGCATGGTGTCGTGAGAGGGATTGGCTATAAGTGCGCGCATGTCCCGTGAAGAGAATGCCCGCTACCTCGAATCGATTCGCCAGCGCGGTGCTCTCGCGCCCTTCAAGCGCTGGATGAAGCTGTGGCCGTTCCTGCTCGTCGCGTACGCGGTCATGTACTTCATGTTCAGCGGCGGCAAGCTGCCGGGGCCGCCGTCCTTCGCGGACCTGAGCCGGGTCGGCTCGCAGCTCCTCATCGGAGTCGTGGTCTTCGTGGGCGCCCTGGGCTTCGTCTTCTGGAGGGGACAGTCGACGCGCCGCGAAATCAAGGCGGCCTTCCTGCACCCCGACGCGAGTGCCCTGCTCGCCGTCTACGACCGGATGCTCGCGGCGAACAGCCGGTTTCCGGATATCGACTCCGTCCGTGTGAGCTCCCGTGCCTTGGCCCATGCCTTCTACGGCGACGCGGCCTCCGCGCGCCGGGAGTTGGCGAGCATCAACTGGGCAGGGCGTCCCCCCGTCATCCGCGCGATGGAGCGAGTGGGTGAGGCGACCATCCTCCTGCTGTGCGAGGACGCGCCCGAGCAGGGGCTCCTGCTCGCGAAGGAGGCGCTCTCCATGGTGGACGTTCCCTCGGTGGTCGGTGCGAACAAGGCGCGCGCCTACTACGAGATTCTCGTGAGCATTGGCGAGGTGCTCACCGGCACGGCCACCCCTGCTTCGCTTCAGGTGCTGGAGCAGCATCACCAGAAGACCCGACTGGCCGTGGCCCGACTGCCGAGCGCCTGGGGCCTCCGGGTGGCGTACACGCGGGCGGGCGACACGGCGCGCGCCGAGGCGATGCGCGAGGTGCTCCAGCGTGAGGCGCCGCACTGCGCTCCACTCCATCGAATCCCAGGCTGAGTCCCCGGGTGGGTGGGCACCGTGGCGTCACGGTGCTCCAGCCCACATGTGCGCCCAGCCACAGTGAGCGTCGTCCGCGCGCGTCCTGGGAAATGAGTGCCCGCCTCCAGACGTAGAGGGGGGCATGCTCTCCCTCCGCAATCTGGTGAAGGTGTATCCGGGCCCGGTGTCCGCCCTGCGGGGCGTAGATTTGGAGATACCTCGCGGGATGTTCGGGCTGCTGGGGCCGAACGGCGCTGGCAAGTCCACGCTGATGAAGATTCTGGCGGGCCTGCTGGAGCCCACCTCCGGTGAGGTGACGCTGGACGGATTGGACATCGTCCGCCACCCGGAGTCGCTCCGACCCCAGCTGGGCTACCTGCCACAGGAGTTCGGCTTCTACCCGTACCTCACGGGCGAGGCCATGCTGCTGTACCTGCTCAAGCTCAAGGGCGTCACCGCGCCTCGCGGGTTGAAGGCATTGTGCGCGGAGCTGCTGGAGCGGGTGAACCTCACCTTCGCCGCGAAGCGCAAGGTGAAGGAGTACTCGGGCGGCATGCGGCAGCGGTTGGGCATCGCCCAGGCACTCGCGGGCGACCCGAAGCTCATCATCGTGGACGAGCCCACCGCGGGCCTGGACCCCGAGGAGCGCCTGCGCTTCTACCGGCTGCTCGCGGAGGTGGCGAACGAGCGCACCGTCCTCCTCTCCACGCACATCGTCGAGGACGTGGCGATGCTGTGTCCGCGCTTCGCCGTCATCCGCCAGGGCCGCGTGGTGGCGATTACGTCTCCCACCGAGGCGAAGGCCGCCATCCAGGGCACCCTCTTCGAGGGCACCGCCTCCAACGCCGAGCTGGCCGAACTCCAGCGCACCCGCCGCGTCACGCAGGCCGTGCTCTTCGAGGGCTGCAATCGCGTGCGCATCCACTCGACGGGAAGCGACGTGCCCCCGGGCTTCGAGCGCGTCACGCCCACGCTGGAGGACGCCTACCTGCTCCTGATGAAGGACACGCGCGAGGCCCCCGCGACGTCGCAGCCGACGCCGGGCGTGGAAGCCGCTCGCGAGGTGGCGCGATGAACGTGGCCCGGCTGGGCACGGTGGTGCGCACGGAGTTGTCGCACCAGCTTCGTCGCCCGCTGTTCGTCATCCTGCTGTTCATCACCTTCCTGTCGGTGTGGGGCCTGTCCTCGGGCAACGTCACCATCGAGTCCGGCGCCAGTCAGGTGGGCGGACAGAAGGCCTGGGTGACGAGCGAGTTCGCCGTCTCGCAGACGCTCCTGCTGCTCATGTTCCTGCTGTACACCTTCTTCATCTCCGTGGGCGCGGGCATGGGCGTCATCACGGACGAGGAGGCGCGGGTAGGCCCCATCCTCCACACCACGCCGCTGACGCCGCGCGAGTACGTGTGGGGCAAGTTCCTCGCGGTGCTGAGCGCTTACGGAGTGGCGCTCGTGGCGCTGGTGCTCTTCCTCGTCTTCTTCCACCACGTGGTGCCCGCTGGAGAGAGCGCGGAGTTTCGAGGCCCGCTGTCGTGGCTCAACTACGTGCGGCCCGCGCTCTTCTTCGGCGTGCCGATGCTGGTGTTCTTCGCGGGCACCGCCTTCGCGCTGGGCGAGGGCACCCGGCGCCCGGTGCTCGTGTACTTCCTGCCGGTGACGACGCTGTTCGTCTGCGCCTTCTTCCTGTGGGACTGGTCTCCCGGATGGCTGGACCCTCGGGTGAACCGGGTGCTCCAGGCGCTGGACCCCGCGGGCATGCGGTGGCTGAGCGAGACGTGGGTGAAGGTCGACCGGGGCGTCGCCTTCTACAACGTGGAGCGCGTGGGACTGGATGCGCTGTTCGTCCTCAGTCGCTTGGGCTTCATCGCGGTGGGACTCGGTGGCGTGGCCTGGAGCGCGCGGCACGTGGCCCTGGGCCTTCGCGGTGCGCCGGTGCGCGACGTGCGCGGCAAGACGCTGGCGGACATCCCGCTGGCGACGCCGGAGGGAGTCACACGCGAGGAGACGCCGCTGTCGACGCTGGGCATGGGCGCCCGGCCTCCCGGCGCACTGTCGGGCCTGTGGGTGGTGGCACGCGCGGAGGTGCGAGGGCTCTTGTCGCAGCCGGGCCTCTACCTGTTCATGCCCATCATCCTGCTGCAGACGGTGTCGCAGGCGTTGAACAAGGTGGGCCCGTTCGACACGCGGCTTTTGACGTCCTCGGGCTTCTTCGCGGTGGGCACGATGGGTGTGGCATCCACGCTCGCGTGTCTGTTGCTCATGTTCTACACGGTGGAGTCGCTGGAGCGGGAGCGCGCGTCCCACTTCGCGCCCATCCATGACGCCTCTCCGGTGCGGACGGTGTCGGTGCTGCTGGGCAAGGCGCTCGCCAACAGCCTCGTCGGCGTGTCGTTGCTGGTGGCGGCGGGGCTCGCGGGCAGCCTCGTCCAGCTCTCTCAAGGGCAGGTGGCGCTCTCGTTGTGGCCGTATGTCCTGACGTGGGGGTTGATGCTGCCCACGTTCTTCGCGTGGACGTGCTTCGTGCTGGCGGCGCGCGCGGTGGCGGGAGGGCGCTTTGGCGCGTATGGCCTGGCGCTCGCGGCGCTGTGCCTCACCGGCTACGCGGCGGTGCGCGGCAACCTCCACTGGGCGACGAACTGGCCGCTGTGGGGCGCGGTGTTGTGGTCCGACATGGGGCCCTTCGAGGTGGACAGGTCCGCGCTCCTCTTGAATCGCCTGGGCACGCTGGGGCTCGCCGCCTTCTTCACGGCGCTGGCGGTGCGGTTGGATGGGCGGCGCGCGGCGGACTCGGTGAGCCTGCTGGAGCGCCTCCGGCCCGGGGGATTGCTGCGCGGCGTGTGGCGACTGTCTCCGTGGGCGGTGGTGCCCGCGGTGGCCCTGCTGGCGGCCGCCGTGCAAGTGGGGCAGGGCTGGCAGGGTGACGCCGCGAAGAAGCGCGCGAAGGAGTACTGGCAGAAGAACCTGGCCACGTGGCTGGACGCGCCGCAGCCGTCGATTCAGGACGTGGACCTGGACGTGGAGTTGGAACCCGAGGGGCGCACCCTTCGCACGCGGGGCACGTACACGCTGGTCAACCGGCACGCGAAGGCGCTGGCGTCCTTTGCCTTCACGGGAGGAGACCACTGGGAGGACGTGCGCTGGACGTTGGATGGGAAGGACGTCACGCCGGAGGACCGCTCGCGGCTGTATGTCTTCAAGCCCGAGGCGCCCCTGGCCCCCGGCGCGGTGGTGCGCGTGGGCTTCGAGTTCCACGGCGAGTTCCCCAAGGGCATGACGAAGAACGGCGGCAAGGTGTCGGAGTTCATCCTGCCCTCCGGCGTGGTGCTCACCAGCTTCGAGCCAAGCTTCGCCCCGGTGGTGGGCTTCCGCGACGACATCGGCGTGGACAAGGACGAGAACAAGTACGAGCCGCGCGTCTACCCGGACGACTTCTACGAGGGCCTCACCGAGGCCGCCTACGGCATGGGCACGCCCTTCACCACGCGCATCCGCGTGACGGGGCCGGCGGAGTACACGCTCAACTCGGTGGGTGTGCTGGAGAGCGACGAGGTGAAGGACGGGCGCCGCGTCAGCGTGTGGCGCAGCGACGCGCCGGTCAGCATGTTCAACATCGTCGCCGGCCGTTGGACGGTGCTGCGCGGCGAGGGCACCGCCGTCTTCCACCACCCCGCGCATGTCTACAACGTGGAGGACATGCGGCGCGGCCTGGAGGCGTCACGCCGGTACTACTCGGAATGGTTCCACCCCTTCCCGTGGAAGGAGCTGAAGCTGTCCGAGTTCCCCGGCCTCGCCACCTACGCGCAGGGCTTCGCCACCAACATCACCTTCTCGGAGAGCATCGGCTTTCTCGCTCGGAGCACGCCCGAGGCGAACGCCGTGCTGCTGATTACCGCGCACGAGGCGGCGCACCAGTGGTGGGGCAACATGCTCATCCCTGGCAAGGGGCCGGGCGGCGCGGTGCTGTCCGAGGGCACGTCCCACTACTCGGCGATGAAGTTGATGGAGCAACTGGAGGGGCCTCGGACGCGGATGGAAATCGCGAAGCGACTGGAGGAGCACTACGCGAAGGAGCGGCACGTGGACGCGGAGCGGGCGCTGGTGAAGCTCGACGAGTCGCGCGAGGGCGACACCACCGTGCTCTACGACAAGGGCGGCTGGGTGTTCTGGATGATGGAGGACCTGATGGGCCGCCCGGCGATGCACGCGGGACTCCAGGCGTTCCTCCAGAAGTACGTGGGCCACGAGGACCACCCCGTGCTGCAGGACTTCACCGCGGCGATGCGACCCTTCGCGCCGGACGCGGCCGCCTACGACGCCTTCGTCCAGCAGTGGTTCCACGAGGTGCATGTCCCGCGGTACCGCCTGTCCAACGCCCAGGTGAAGCAGGAGGGCGGACAGTGGGTGACCACGGTGACGGTGGAGAACGTGGGCGACGGCCGCATGCCCGTGGAGGTCGCCGCGGTGAAGGGCGAGCGCTTCACGGAACGCAGGGACGCGAAGACTCCGGACGTGCAGTCACCGGATTACCGAGATGCGCGTGCGCGCGTGGTGCTGGGGGCGGGTGAGAAGGCCGACGTCACGGTGCGCGCGGACTTCCCGCCCGAGCGCTGGGTGGTGGACCCCGATGTGCGCGTGCTCCAGCTTCGTCGCGAGCAGGCGGTGGTGCCGCTGTGAGCCGATGGCCGCGCTCCGGCGGTGTTCTCGGAGCGCGGTCGCCGGACGGCTCAGGGTTGCGTGACGTGGAGGAAGCGCGTCTCGACGCCGGGCAGGGACTCGGCGCCCGTGCGCGTGCCGGTGAGCACCAGGGTGAAGTCCCCGACGACGGGCAGGGGGAAGCAGCTCCCCACCGTGAACTTTCCCTCCAGGGTGAGCTGGAGGGGGCCATTCGTCGCCCGGCTTCCTCGCCCCGAGGTGACGCTCAGGGTCGCCGTGCAGTTGCTCTCCTCGACGAAGACCTCGCACGAGCCTTCGCTGGTGGAGAAGGTGTTCTCTCCGGTCATCGTCGCCCGCAGGTCCTGGTCGCAGGTGAGGGACTCGGAGCGGATGGTCAGGGCCGTCTTGGAGCCGGAGGCCGCCGAGATTCGCACCGTGTCCTCCAGCTCTCCGTTCTGGGTCTGTCCGTTGAGGGTGGCACTCAGGGTGCCCGTGCTGTCGTAGGCCCCGGTGACGTTGGACCGATGGTCCGTCGTGTTGTCCTCGCCCCCGCCCCCCTCCGCGTCGTCGTCACCACAGCCGCCGAGCACCAGCAGCGCGGACGCCAGCAGCATTCGCATGCGCATCACTTGGACTCCCTCCATCCCCAGATGAGTGCCTTCGTGTGAGAAGGCTCGGGCGGGAGTATCTGGATGCCCGGCGCAGCGCGCAACGTGATGTGAGTGGAGGCCCCCGCTCCTGACGCCCTTCGCGTGCTGGCGGACAGTGCCCGGTGTGTCACGGCGTGTGGAGCGGGGGGCTCGGTCCGCGCGCTGTCAGCGTGTCACGCGTCGCGCGGGCCCTCGTTGACACGATGTCGCGGGGTGGAAGGCTCGTGAGGTGGAGCTCCCTCTGGAGTGAGGTTGTGCACGCTCATTGCACAAGGGGAGTGGGTCGCTGGACGAGTGCTCCAGGGACGTCATCAGGGGAAGTCCGAACATGAAGCCCATTCACATGCTGTGTCTGACGTTGCTGTCGTCCGCTGTCGCTCACGCCCAGGAGATGAGCGTCGCGCCGTCCGTTTCGGAGGGTCGCAAGACGGTGCTGGGGGTCGCCATCACGCCCAATGAGTGGAGTGTGGTGACCTTGGAAGGGGAGCGCGTGGTGAGTCCTCGCGTGTCATTGGGGCTGGGGCTGCGCACGGGCTTGAGCCGCCGCGAAGGGGATTCTGGCCTCTTGGTGAATGGCGAGGAACCCGAGACGATAAACTCGACCTTCCTCCTGGGTGTCGTGCCCCGGGCGCGGTTCTTCCTGGTGGGGGACGCGCCAGAAGGGCTGTGGGTTTCTCCCCAGGTCGAAGTCACTCGGATGTGGTCGCGCTACGAACAGGAATGGGCAGGGAATGTCACGGGGAGTCGAACCCGCACGTGGCACCTCGGCATGACGGGGTTGCTGGGGTACACGGTCATCCTGGGGCGGGGGCTCGCGGTGCAAGCAGGTGTGGGCGCCGGGGTCTGGCGTGAGTCGAGCCACAGCACGCTGCGAGGCATCAGCTATCCAGACGGTGAGGTCGTGCAGGAGACCGAGGAGGAGGACAGCAGATGGGGGCTCGATGAGCGCATGATGTTGTCGCTGGGCTGGGCCTTCTGAGCCGTGGCGCGGTGCTACACCGGCAGGTGTCGGCGGAGGCATCCACGCGGGCCGCGCGGGTGCTTTCGGGGGCCTTGGCGTCGGTGCGCTCCGGGCCGCAGTGGCAGGTGGTTCATCGTCTTCACGTCGTGCACGAGGCCCAGCGTGGCCAGTGCCTTCACCGCCCACCAGCCCGGGTCCGGCTGTCGCCAGCCGAAGCCCATGCGCGCCGAGCTGGGGTAGGCGTGGTGGTTGTTGTGCCACGACTCGCCCATGCTCACGAGGGCGAGCCAGCCCGCGTTGCGGCCCTGCTCCGCGCACCCCTGCATCTCGTAAGGCTGCTCTCCTTCGACGTGGCTCACGTAGTGGATGAACCAGAAGCCGTCCTGCGTGAGCGCCAGTCGCACGAAGACACCCCAGAACACCCATGCGGGGCCGCCCACCGCGTACAGCGCGAGCGCGAGCGGCACCTGGAGCCAGAGGTTGGCGCGCTCCAGCGCGAGGAAGAACGCGTCATTCTCGAGGTCGGGTTCCACGGGGGGATAGACGCTCGCGTCGCGTGCATGCCACGTGCGGAAGAGGGCGTGAGTCATGGCGCTGAGGAAGCCGTCGCGGTAGCCGAAGTACTCGGGGCAGTCGGCCTCCGGCTGGTTCTGGTGGAAGTCGCGCAGGTGGTGCATGCGGCTCATGCCGAGGACGCTGCCCAGGCCCGCCAGCGTGCCGAGGAAGCCGAGTGCCCGCTCCACCGCGCGCGGCGCGCGGAAGGCGCGGTGGATGAGGCCGCGGTGGATGCCCACCGAGAGACCGAGGCACATCGTCGCCACGGTCAACACGGCGAAGACCGCCACCGCGCTCCACGAGAAGTACAGCGTCCCGCCGACGAGTGCGCCCACATGGAGAAGGGTCCATCGGAGCACCTTGCCCGCGTCCCACCGTGCCTCGCCCCACCTCGTGATGTCCGTGCTCATGCACCGCCCCTTTCGGAGCGGGTCCAACGCAAGCATCCTGCCAGGAAGACACGGGCCTGATTCCAGGGACTTGAGCGGGTGCGAGGGCGCTGCTGTCAACGCCGTTCACAGCGCGCCGCGCACGGTGTGGACGGTGATTGGTTCCGCACGGTGTCAGTGGTGGCGCTCAGCGCTCCAGTCCCAGCTCCACGCCTGGAATCCAGCGTCCACGACGATGCCCGTCCACGCGGACTCCATCGAAGTCGAGCCCGAAGGCGCCGCGCACCGCGAAGTCGCCCGCCCTCCAGCGCAGGCCCGCGGCACCGCGCGCTGTCAGGCCAAGCGAGTCACCTTCCCTGCGGCCGGGTCTGTCCACCACCGTCATCAACCAGCCCGCGCCCAGCTCCGCGAATGGCGCCAGCGTGCCTCGGCCACTCAGGCCGCCCATGGCCAGCACCGACACTCGCTGAAGCGTGGCGCTGTCCACCCAGGCATCCGGCGCGAGCGAGTAGCTGGCCCGCGCGCCCCACCGGATGATGCCGGGGCCCGGTACCCGCCAGGACAAGGACAGCCCGCGTGCGACGCCTCGTCCACCCAGCGGCGGCGCGCCGAGCGTGAGGCCCACCTCCAGGCCCAGCGAGCGCGGCAGGCTCGACGGGTCTCCGGGCGTTACGGCCCGCGAGAAGTCCACAGCGGGCCCACCCGCCGACGTGACATAGCCCTCGTAGAAGTCGCGTCCGAAGGGCAGGGCGAAGAGCCCCTGGAGCAGGCTCTCCTCGGCCGCGCCGCGCTGGGCCACCTCGGGAGGCGAGGGGCGGGGAAGCCGTCCCTCCTTCAGGTCCTCGAGCCGCACGCGGGCCTCTCCCCCGGGAGTGCGCAGCCAGTACGCATCGCGCTTCGGCAACGCGAGGGCCAGCGCCTCTCCAGCAGCCTGATGCGCATCCGCGAGTCGCACGCCCGAGGTGTCCTCCACGGAGATGCGCGCGCCCCGAGGCGTCGCTGGCAGGTCGATGCGGGGACCGTCGGGCACGGGGCCGATGAGCGCGCGCGAGGGGCTCAATGTCGGCGGGAAGGTGCGCAGCGCGAGCCGGGCCTGCGGAGACTTCACGCCCCGGATGGCGGCGGCGACGAAGGCGTCCAGTTCGCTGTACTCGACTCGACCGTCGCCGTTGACGTCCGCGCCACCCATCAGCGCGGAGCGCGCCGCATGGCTGAAGACACCCGCGCGGATGCGAGACCATTCGTGCGTCTCGCCCTCGTTGCTCTCCGCGAAGATGGCGCCGACGCTGGGGTGACCCGCGAGCTGCTCCTGCTCCAGCGCGCGTCGCAACCTCCGGAGCACCAGCGGGTCCGCGCCCCGGCTGCCCACGACGCCGGCCGCGTGGCAGGCGTCCACGAGCAGGTGCACGTAGTCCGCCTCGGCCCGCTCCACGACGCGCGAGTACAGCGCCTCCTGGTCCAGTCGTCCGTCAGCGAGCGTGAGGTAAGCGCGCGCGGACTCACCGGTGCGGCCATGGCCCACGTAGACGAAGAGGAAGTCCACGGTGCGGCCGGCCGCGCGGTCCGCCGCGTTGCGCTGGGCCAGCGACGCCACGGCTTCATCAAGCGCGGCGAGCGTGGGCACACGCGCGCCCGTCAGTCGCTCACGTTCCGCTTCGGCGGTGTCGGCGTCGGCGACGGTGAGCAGCACCACGTCCACGCCGAGTCGCTGAAAGGTCTCCATCCAGCGCACGCCGTCATCGTCCGCGTAGCGCAGGGGCGGCATGCCCGGGGAATCGCTCCCGTTGTATGCGACGACCAGGGCCCGTCGAACGGGAGGTGGCTCCGAGGACGTGGCGCCCGTCTCCGCGAAAGACACCGTCGCCCAGCACGCGAGCAACAGGACGAGGACACCGCCAGGCACCGGAACCGCGAGGAGTCTCATGCTGTTCCTTCCACGGACACGGCCGCGTCCCGTGCGGCGAACGGTGGACTCACGAGCAACGAACAGGCACGGACATCACCAGACGCCGGAGCCGCGATGGGGCTCATGGTGCCCTCCGCGCCCGCACAGCCATGGCTCGAAGCAGGAAGCAGGCTCATGGCTTCCCCGCGATGCGGACGCGATGCTGCACGCGCACGACATCCTTGACCGACTCACCGCGCGCGGCGGCGAGCGCCTCGGATGCGCTGCTCGCGAACACGGCGGTCAGCTCCACCTCGCCCGTGTCGGGCAGCTTCGGCGTGAGGTCCAGCGCCGCCTCCGAGCCTGGAGGCGCCTTCACCTCGAACGGTCCTTCCACTCGCAATCCCTTGTCGGTGCGCACCGTCACCACGACATGTGTATAGGGCGCGCGGACTCCCGCGGCGAAGGCGAGCGCCGCACCCGCCGGACAGTCACCCTGTCCTCGAACCTCCCGAAGCTCCGCCTCCTCGGGGACGCAGAACAGCCGCATCACCGTGGCGGCACCCTGTCCCTCGCCACGCGTGCCCCACTCCGTCGTGTCGCTCGGCAGGCTCAGCCACAGCAACCCCGCCGCCGCCATCAAGCTGGCCACCCATGCGCCGCCCACATGTCCCAACGACGGCGCATTCCAGACCCCAAGCACCCACGCCCACACCCGTCGCCCCAGACTCCACGCACCGCCCAGGTCCTCCTTGTGCAACCGGTCCACGCGCGCGGCCTGTCCAGAGGACTCGCGAGACGCCTCCTCCTCCACGGCGGCGAGGACAGCGCTCAGTCCGCGCGACTCGAGCGACTCCAACTCCCCCGGCGTGGGCTCGGTGATGGTGTCGCGGGCGAACATGCGGCGCAGGTTCATCACCCGCTCGTAGCGCGCGCCGCACCGGGCACAGCCTCGGGCATGACTCAGCACGCGGCTCCACTGGCGCGGAGGCAGGACGCCCTCGTTGGCGAGGTGGACGAGCTGTCGGTCCACGTGTGGGGTGAACAAGGCCATGGGGAGACTCACTCGGGTCAGGGCACGAAGTGGGGGAAGAGCAGGGCCATCACCGCGGCCGTGGCGGCGGCGGAGGGCAGGGCATCGGGCGCGTCAGCGGTGAGCCAGCCCTCCTCGACGAGGAAGTCGGTCATCGCGCGGCGCAGCTTCGTCTCGCGCGTGCGCAGCTCCTGTCGGGACCACCCGAGCACCAGGCCCGCGCGCTCCTGGGACAGGCCCTGCACGAAGCGCAGGTCCGCGAGCCGACGCGTCGCCTCGTCGAGGCCGGAGAGAAAACGTTGCACCAGCTCACGCGTCTCCGCCTCCAGCGCGCGGTCCTCGGGTGAGGGCGAGTTGCTCGCCAGCCGCTCCGCCGTCGGCGTGTCATCCAGCGCCACCGCCTCGCGAGCGATGCGCCCCGCCGCCCTCAACACATCCACCGCCGCCTGCCGCGCCAGCGCATTGAGCCAGAGGGAGTATGGCCGCACGCCGTCATACGTGTGCCGGGCCTGCTCGCGGAACGCGCGCACGAAGGTCTCCTGGTGCGCGGCCTCCAAATCCAACGGTCCCACGCGCGCCAGACCTCCAGGTCCTCGCGACACGTACGTGCGCGACAGGAACCGCGCCACATGTCCGGAGTACGCCCGGTACACGCGGGTCAGCGCTCCCGGCTCTCCCCGGCGAAAGGCCTCCAGCAACAGCGGGTCTTCCTTCAGCAGCGACATGCCGTCCTCCTTCTCAGGGGGCCCCAAGCCCCTGGACCACGGCCGGCGCCACGCGGTCCGACTGCGTCCCATCACCCAACTGGCCGGTGGCGTTGCCGCCCCAGCACCGCACCTGTCCGTCGCGCATCACCGCGCAGGTGCTCGTCACTCCGGCGGACAGGTCCACGACTTCATTGCCCAGGGCCGTGACGTCCACGGGCGCCGCGCGGTGGATGCGCGTTCCATCGCCCAGTTGTCCGTCGCCATTGAGTCCCCAGCACCGCGCGCCTCCCTCCGGGCCCAGCGCGCAGGTGAACTCATTGCCCGCGCGCACCTGACGCATGGTCGACGGCAGCCC
This sequence comes from Myxococcus sp. AM011, assembly GCF_013372595.1. NCBI lineage: Bacteria > Pseudomonadati > Myxococcota > Myxococcia > Myxococcales > Myxococcaceae > Myxococcus > Myxococcus sp. AM011. The sequence continues at coordinate 8,210 of NZ_JABXEM010000221.1, read as the reverse complement.
CACCGGTCGCACCGGCGTGGCGCTGTCCAACGCGGTGTCATCCCCCAGCGCGCCCGAGACGTTCCGCCCCCAGCACTCCAGGTCGCCCACGCCCACGCGCGCGCAGGTGTGGCCCAGGCCCGCCGTCAGCGCGCGCACCGGCCCGGACAGGCCTCTCACCCGCACCGCTCCCGGCTCGGGCGTCGGACTGGCGAGGCCATTGCCCAGCTCGCCATGGGCATTGGCCCCCCAGCACCACGCCTCGCCATCGGTGGTGGCGGCGCAGGTGTGGTTGGCACCCGCCGCGAGCACCGTGAGGTTCGCGGGAAGCCCCAGCACCGGCACGGGCCTGGGCGTCTTCCCCGTGAACTCCCCGCCGAGCTGGAAGAAGTCGTTCGCCCCCCAGCACATCACCTGTCCCCCCGCGTGCAGCGAACAGGAGTGCGCCAGACCCGACGTCACGGTCACCACGTTGGTGCCCGCGCCCGGCACGTCCACCGGCTCCAGCGAGGCCATCGTGTTGCCGTTGCCGAGCTGCCCCAGGGAGTTGTCCCCCCAGCACCGCACGGTGCCACCCTCCACCACCGCGCAGGTGTGCTGCCCTCCGGCGGCAATCGCGAGCACGCCCGAGCCCAGTCCCCGCACGTCCACCGCCGAGGCGCGAAGCGCGCGCGTCCCATCCCCCACCAGCCCGACTCCGCCCCAGCACCGCACGCCGCCCGTCTCCAGGAGCGCGCACGCGTGCTGACTGCCCACCGACACCTTCCGGGCCAGGCCACGCTGCCCGCTGTCCGGGGCCGGGCACGAAGCGCCATCCTCGTCGCAGTCTTCGGCCGTGGTGCTCCGGATGGGGTCCAGACACGCGCTGGTCGACGCGAGGAGCAGCACGAGGAGGCCGAAGCGTCGCTTCATGGGACTCGGTTCTCGGGGAAAGAGACAAGCGGGCGCCGCGGAGGAAGTGGCTCCGCGATGCCCGCCCTGGCGTCTGGGTATTTCCGGGACGAATGTGCTGGGAAAACGTTACGGGAGCGGATGCACGTTGATTGCGCTCCACGGCGAAGTGCTCGTGTCCACCAGCACCAGCCGGAAGCCCGCCTCGTTTTCTCCAGGCGTGGGAGCGAGCGCGCCCGCGGCCACCGCGAAGACGCCCCGACCCACGAAGGCGGACGTGTCCAATTGGAAGCGGGCCACCGGGGAGCGCTCGGAAGCCGCCGAGGCGGACACCCCCACCACCACCGCCGTGAGTGAGGGAATCGCCGCACCCTCCGCCGCCGAGGCGCGGCGATAGGGCACGTCATTGAAGGCCGCGTTCGTCGGGACGACGCCACCCTCCAGCGGGCCCACGTCCACCATCGGCGCGTCGGGCGAGGCGTGCACCACGCGAAGCCGCAGGTTGTTCGCATCCGATGCGAAGCCCTCGGAGAACGCGAGCAGTTCGAACGTCGAGTCCGCCGGGTCGTCCCTGGACGGGCTGAGGAAGCCCCCGGCCAGCGCCAGGTAGCGCTCACCGGCCACGAGCGCGGGCGTGGCCCTGGAGGCGGCGGGCGCACCCGACGGACGCGTGCCGCCAGCGGCGTTGGCGAAGAAGTCCAGCGTGTAGCTGCCCGGGGGCACCTGGATGGGAGTGGACAGCTCGCCGAAGGTGAGGTCATCCACCAGCTCCGTGGTGCCCACGAAGAGGTCCACCGAGGGCGCATCCGGCGAAGCGTGCAGCGCATAGACGACGGGATTCTGGCGAACCAGTCCGACACCCGCGGCCAGCAGGCCGAAGCCAGCGGGAGCGCTCGGCTTCTGGGAGAGCTGTCCGGTGGCGATGACGAACACCTCCCCGCGCGAGGGCAGGGCGGGCACGGTGAAGGACGTCACCTTCGCGTTGGTGGCGGTGCGGATGCCCACCTGGAGCGACTGGCCGGAGGGCAGCTCCACGCCCGTGGCGCCCGTGTCCTGGAAGCGCTGCAGGCCGGTGATTTCCGAGGAGCCGTCATCCCCCACGTCGATGGAGACGGTGGGCGCGTCCGCGCCCGCGTGGACGATGCGCACCCGCGTCCTGCCATCGGCGGGAGGATTGAAGCCCTCGGTGAGCGGCAGCACGCGGAAGGCGCGCGTCGCGTCGCTGGAGGCCAGCAGCCCCGCGGCCACCGCGCTCACGGTGTGGCCCGAGCCCAGCACGAGCGGGCCGGTGGAGTAGACGGGCGCGGAGGAGGCGAGCGCACCCGCCGCGCGCACCTGGACGTTGTACGTACCCGTGGGCACGGTGGCGTAGGCGGTGGCGTCGCCGTACTTCACGTTGGTGAAGAGGGGCGTGGACTGCCCTTCCGCGTAGATGTCCACGGCGGGGGCGTCCGAGGACGCGTGGATGATGCGCAGCTTCGCCTGCGTGGACGGCGTCTGGTCGGGCGGCGTCTCGTCGTCTCCGCAGCCGGCGAGGGTGGACAGCGTGGCGGCGAGCGCCGCGGTGAGGCAGCGATGACTCCAAGGGCTCTTCGGCATGTCGCACTCCAGGGGTGTGCGGCCGTCGCCCGAGGGAGCGCGACCGCGTTTTCGGGAGCCCCTTACGGAACGAGCCGTGAAACCTGGTTGGTCCCGCTGTCTGATTTGGCGCGGCGAAGGATTGTCCACCCTCGAGCAATCACCGGGCTCGGGGTGGAATGACGCGGTGCGGGCAGGACAGCCGGAACGCTGCTGGTAGCGTGCGCGCACCATGAACCCTGGACTGCTTCCTCTCGTCGTGTCCCTGCTCGCCGCGCAGGCCCCCGCGCCCGCTCCGGCGGCCCAGGCCCCCAAGCCCCAGGCCTCCGCCAGCAAGCCCTCGCAGGTGCCGGGAATCGCGCCGCTGCCCGGCCAGCCCAACCTGTGGGTGAGCAACGTGCCGCCGGTGCCGGACGCGTTCCGTCAGCGGATGGAGCAGTACCTGGAGGCCCGCTCCGCGTCGCTCGTGGACATCAGTGATGACGGCAAGCAGTTGCTCATCACCACGCGCTTCGCCGACACGAATCAGCTCCACGTGGTGGAGATGCCCATGGGCGCGCGCACGCAGCTCACCTTCGCGAAGGAGCCCATCAACAGGGCGGCCTTCCAGCCCGGCGATTCGAACGTCATCTACTTCCTGCAGGACAAGGGCGGCGGGGAGTTCTTCCAGGTGTTCCGCCTGGACAGGCGCACGGGGCGCTCGGAGTTGCTGACGGATGGGAAGAGCCGGCACTCGTCGGTGAGCGTCTCTCCGGATGGCCGGTGGCTGACGTACGGCGGCACGGGGCGCAACGGCAAGGACACGGACGTGTACGTGGCGCCCACCGCGCAGCCGAAGCAGGCCCGTCGCGTCACGGAGCAGGAGGGCTCCTGGGAGCCGATGGCGTTCTCCAACGACGGCACGAAGCTGCTGGTGGCGCAGGCGCGCGCCATCGACGACGTGGACCTGTACGTGGTGGACGTGGCCTCCGGCGCGCGTCAGCGAATCACGCCCCAGGAGGGCAAGGGCGGAGTCACCTCCGTCGTCTTCGCGCACGACGGCAAGAGCGTGTACCTGGCGACGGACCGCTACAGCGACTTCGCGGAGCTGTACCAGGTGGCGCTGGACAAGGCGCCGCCCACCGCCGCGCCGGAGTCCCTGACGAAGTCGGTGAAGTGGAACGTGACGGGGCTGGCCCTGTCGCCGGATGGCCGCAAGCTGGCGGTCTCCTTCAACGAGGATGGCTTCACGAAGGTGTCGCTGCTGGACACGCGCACCAAGGCCCTGTCGCCGCTGGACTCGCTGCCCAAGGGGGTGGCGTTCGGCATGGGCTTCCCGCTCAAGCGCTCCGACTTGCTGGCGCTGACGTTGGGGGATGCGAAGAGCCCCATGGATGTGTGGACGGTGGACTTGAAGTCGCGCAAGCCGACGCGGTGGACGCGCTCGGAGGTGGGCGGGCTGGACACGAATACCTTCGTGGAGCCGACGCTGGTGCGCTACCCGTCCACGGATGGCGTCCAGGTGCCGGCGTTCCTCTACCTGCCCAAGGACGCGAAGGGGAAGGTGCCCGTCATCGTCAGCTTCCACGGCGGCCCGGAGGCGCAGAGCCTGCCCACGTTCAGCACCTTCGCGCAGTTCGCCACGGCGGAGCTGGGCATGGCGGTGCTGGTGCCCAACGTGCGCGGCTCGGATGGCTACGGCAAGGTGTACCGGGCCATGGATGACGGCGTGAAGCGCGAGCAGAGCCTCGCGGACATCGGCGCCACGCTGGACTTCATCGCCTCGCGCAAGGAGCTGGATGCCTCGCGCGTGGGCGTCTCCGGCGGCTCGTACGGCGGCTACATGACGCTGGCCTCGGTGGCCTTCTATCCGGAGCGCTTCAAGGCCGCGGTGGACGTGGTGGGCATCTCCTCGCTGCCCAGCTTCCTGGAGAACACGCAGGCATACCGCCGCGACTTGCGGCGCGCGGAGTACGGCGACGAGCGAATCCCCGAGGTGCGCAAGGTGCAGGAGCGCATCTCTCCCTTGGGCTCGGTGTCGAGGATTCGCGCGGCGCTCTACGTGCAGCAGGGCGCCAATGACCCGCGCGTGCCGCAGTCGGAGGCGGAGCAGATTGTCCAGGCGGTGCGTCAGCGTGCGCCGGACGTCTGGTACATGCTGGCCACCGACGAGGGCCACGGCTTCCAGAAGAAGGCCAACCGCGACTCCGCGCAGATGACGACGATGATGTTCTTCGAGAAGCACCTGGGCGCGCCCCGGAACCCCGAGGCCGCGAAGTAGCCGCGAGCCGACACGCTGGTACCCCTGGAGGAGGAGCGAGCAGGCCTCCTCCTGGGGGGGGCGAGCGCGGGTGGGCGGGCCTCCCAGGTCCAACACAAATCCGCGGGGTTGCGACGCGAGGCATGACGTCGCGGTATGAGATGCGCAGACTGACGTTCATGGGAATGTCAATCCAGGACGAGGAGCTTTCCCGATGAAGCGCTTTCTGAGCCCGCTGCGGCGGGGTGTGCTGGCGGTGGCAATCGTATTGGGGGCGGGAGTCGCTGTCTCTGCGCCGAAGGACGACGCCATCAACCTGCGAATCGCCCGGCAGCAGTACAACCTGGTGATGACCTCCGAGAACGTGACGGGCCAGGACTTCCAACTGGCGCGGACCGCCAACGGGCTGCGGGGGCAGACCTACCTGGGCGTCGTCGACGTGAAGTTCAAGGAGGGCGAGGTGAAGGGCTCGCTGGGCAGCGCCCTCGTCAACCTCAAGGTGAAGCGGGACGGCGACACGGTGGAGGCGGAGGGCGGCTTCGGTGGGCGTCCGGCGACCGTGAAGCTCAGCAAGGATGAGCTGAAAATCTACATCCGTGACTGCACGTACCGGCTGAAGGCGCGCGAGCCGGGCCGCTCCTACGCGGGCAAGCGCAGTTGCGACACGTCGCTGGTGCCCGAGTCGGAAATCTGGCTGCCGGACGAGTTCCTGGCCGCCAGCCCCGAGGAGAAGGTGGCCCTGCTGCTGCTGGCGCTGTGAGTCGAAGGGCGGCGGCGCTCTCAGCCGCGCGTGCGTGGCAGCTCCACGGTGAAGGTGGAGCCCACGCCCAGCACGCTGCGCACGGCGATGTGGCCGCCCATGGCCTCGACAATCTGACGGGAAATCCACAGGCCCAGGCCGAAGCCGCCGTAGTTGCGCTCGGACACGGCGCGCTCGAAGCGGTGGAACAGCCGCGACAGGTGCTCCTCGCCAATGCCGATGCCGCCGTCGCGCACCTCCACGCGCACCCTGGCCTCGTCCTCCAGCAGCACCACGTGCACCGGGTTGCCGCGCCCGTACTTCACCGCGTTGCTCACCAGATTCGTCAGCACCTGGTCGACTCGCAGTTTGTCCCAGAGTCCCGGGGCCTGGGGCGCCAGTTGAAGCTCCAGCCGCGTGCCGGTGCGCTCCGCCTCCGGCTCGAAGCGCTCCACCACCTCGCGCACCAGCGCCACTAAATCCAGCGGCTCCGGGCTCAGCTCCAGGCGTCCGGCGCTGATGCGGGACACGTCCAGGAGGTCGTGGATGAGCTGCGTCTGCCGCTTCACCTGGCGGTCGACGACTTTCAGGGCGCGCTCCAGCCGCTCCGGCGTCACCCCCGCGGGAGCGCGCGCCAGGCCCGCGAGCAGGCTCTGCACCTGGAGTTGCAGCGCGCTGATGGGCGTCTTCAGCTCGTGGCTGGCGATGGAGAGGAACTCCTCGCGCAGCCGGATGGCCTGCCGCGCCTCGCGGTACAGGCGCGCGTTGTCGATGGCCAGCGCCGAGCGCCGCGCCAGCTCCTGCGCGAGCGCCAGGTCCTGCGCGTCGTAGTCCCGCCGTGAGGTGACGAAGCTCAGCGCGCCCAGCGTCTGCCCGCGCACCTGGAGCGGCACGCACAGCCAGGAGAAGCAGCCGCCCGCGCCGGGGGGGCGCACGCACTCCGGGGCGTCCTCGCTCATGCCCGTGCGCAGCTCCGCCTCGCCGGAGGCCACCACGCGCGCGACGACGAGCAGGCCCGGCGAGGGCTGGCCGTCCAACGCGCGGTACTCCTCGCTCGCGTGCGCCGAGGCCACGCACTTCACCTCGCCGTCCTCGTCCGCCAGGAACACGCCGCAGCACTCCGCGTAGGACGGCACCGCCAGGTGCGCCACGCGCTCCAGCGTCTCCTCCTGCTCCAGGCTCGTGGCCAGCACGCCGCCCGCCTCGGCCAGGAAGCGCTGCGCCGCCTCGCTGCGGTGTCGCTCGGTGACGTCCACCGCCATGCTCAACACCTGCTCCGCGCCGCCAGCGGACGGCTGCACCAGCGCGGTCCACAGCGCCACCTGCAGCGGCGTGCCGTCCTTGCGCCGCCGCTGCATCACCGCGCCGCCCAGGGACTCGCCCCGGCCGGCCTTCTCCAGATTGCGGCGGAACTCGTCGTGCTTGCCCTCGGGCACCACCGGCAGCACGGTGCCGAGCACCTCCTCCGCCGTCCACCCGAAGATGCGCTCCGCCGCCGGGTTCCACATCCGCACCGTGCCGTGGATGTCCACCAGGATGATGGAGGCGGGGGAGGCCTGGATGATGGCCGCCAGTCGCTCGTTGGCCTCGGCCAGCTCCGCGCGGGCGCGCTGCTCCTGCTCCAGGAGCCGGGCCCGCGCCACCGCCTGCGCGCCATGGTGGGCGAGCAGCTCCAGGAAGGCGCGCTCGTCCGCGTCGAAGACGCGCGCCTCGGAGAAGGCGAACAGCAGCACCCCCAGCGCGCGGCCCTCCACCAGCAAGGGCAGACACACCGAGGCCGGCGCGGGCTTGCGCACCACCCGGTGGCGCGTCTCATCCATCTCCGGGTAGCGCTCCGCCAGCTCCTCCGGCGTCTCCAGCCACACTGGCCGCGCCTCCAGCAGCGCCTCCGTCATGGGCCCCCGTCCGTCCAGGGGCAGCACGCCGAAGGCCTCCATGAAGGGCCGGGGGTCCTCGTAGCCCGTGCACCTCAGGAGCCGCGCGTGCCCGGCGTCCAGCCGCCACAGCGCGCCGCGCGCCGCGCCCACCGCCTCCACGCCCTGCTCGACGATGACCTCCGCCACGCGCTCCGCCGACAGCACCTGGGACAGCTCCGCCGTCACCCGCTGGAGTCGCGACAGGCGCCCCGCGGAGACCTCCGCCGCCTGTCGGGCCTCCTTCTCCGCCGCGTACGCGCGCGCCACGTCCAGCGCCAGCGCGGCGCGGTCCGCCAGCTCCTGGAGGAGCAACTGCTCCCCCGCCTCGCCGGGGCGCTCCGCCGCCGGGTCCTTCCACACGGTGAGGGTGCCCAGGCTCCGGCCCCGCGCGCGCAGCGGCAGCACCATCAGCCGGGTGAAGGGGAAGTCCTCCAGGAGCCCGTGCTGCTGCGGAGGCACCAGGCGGCGCAGCGCCTCCGGGTCGGACTCCGACAGCCACAGGGCCTCGCCGGTGCGCAGCACCTCATGGGACGGGCCTTCGTCCGCGCGCACGGCGGGAGGACTGAGTGTCTGGAACAGCAGCCGGGCCTCCGGGGTGGAGGCGGCCGAGGCCACGGTGCGCAGCCAGAGCCCGTCCTCGGACAACAGCCGCAGCGTGCAGGCGGCGCCGAGCAGCGGCACCACCAGCGCGCACAGCCGCTCCATGACGGCGGGAGGCTCCAGGCTGGCGTCGGCGAGCACCCGCGACGCCTCCGCCAGCAGGGCCAGCCGCTCCTCCACCTCCGGGGCGTGGACCCCGAAGTGCCGCGCGTCTCCGTACCGGGCTGCTGCCATGTTCGATTGCGCCCCCGCTCGCGCGGCATGGGAG
>NZ_JABXEM010000220.1:0-20431 GCF_013372595.1 Myxococcus sp. AM011 | reverse complement strand
CTCTCGGGTCGGGCGTGGCCACGTCCCTGTATTTCTAATCCGTCCTCGGTCCACGTCGAGCGGGGTGAGGCCCACCGTTCGCAGCCCAACTGGCCCCTCAGGCGTGCACCACCCCGTGAACGCTTACATAACGCACTGTGTTGCTCAAGCCGTCCCCGAGCTGGCCCCAGTCGTTGCAGCCCCAGGTCCAGTGGGTGCCATCGAAGGTTCGGGCGATGGAGTGACGCCATCCACCGGCGATGGAGACGGCGAACTCGGGGCCGGTGGCCCTGATGGGTGTGGGGCGGTCGGTGGTGGTGCCGTCTCCAAGCTGGCCGCACGAATTGCTCCCCCAACCCCAGACGTAGCCATCGGCGTCGGTCGCCAGCGAATACCCTTCGCCTCCGGCGATGGAGACCCCGCCGGAAAGGCCGGGGACCTGGGTGGGGGGCTGGACGGCGTTCCACGTCCACACGGTTCCGTTGGCGCGCAGGGCCAGCGAGTGCCTTCTCCCGGCGGCGATGGCGGTCACCTGGGTGAGGCCGGGGACCTGGGTGGCAGTGGTGGCGCTGGTGAGCCAGGTCCAGACAGTTCCGTTGGCGCGCAGGGCGAGCGAGAAGTCCTCTCCCGCCGCGATGTCGGAGACCTGGGTGAGTCCCGCGACCTGGGTGATGGGGCGGTTCTGGCCCCAGGTCCAGACGGTGCCATTCGAACGCAGGGCGAGGGAGTGGAGGTAGCCCGCGGCGACTCCCACCGCCGGGGCGAACACCGGGACGGGTGCGTGGCGGTGGGTGGTGGTGCCGTCTCCAATCTGGCTGTAGGTGTTGAAGCCCCAGGCCCAGACGACGTTGTCGGCGCGCAGGGCCAGCGAGTGATGGGCGCCTGCGGCGATGTTCACCACGTTGGAGAGCCCGGAGACCTGAACCGGGTTGGCTCGGTCCAGGTTGGTGCCGTCCCCGAGCTGGCCCACCGCGTTGTTGCCCGAGGCCCACACGGTGCCGCCAGTGCCCAGCCTCAGGGTGTGTCGCTCGCCCGCCGCGACCTGCTCCTGCGCGCCGAGCGCCTGGGGGGAGGACGCGAGGTTGTCGGCTTCTCCTCCGCCGACATCGACCTCTCCACAACCTCCGAGCGTCACCGCCGCGCTCAACCACAAGACTCGATGTAGCCGCATGAGAGGGTTTTGCATCGGTGGGTCTCTTTCTGTCGTCGGGGGAGCGCAAGGAATTGCGCGCGCGGCGAGTCTGGGTCAGTTGTCCCGAGACACTCAACCCCTCACCTGGCGATATTCCTGCTGACGCCAGGAATTGACGGAGCCCTGCTGGCCACGGCGGCGGAGGTCGCTGACGCGGCGCTGATGCTCGCCTCCGATGACCCTCCCTCCCTGACGGGCTCCGCCTTCGTCATCGACGGCGGCATGACGGTGGGGCGCTGCAGGCGCGGGTTGTCAGCGGGTGCACGGCGGCGCGACATGGCGCTTGCCGTGCCCGGTGACGTGGGGGTTGGCTGTACCCATGCGCATCATCCGAGAGACGGCTTCGATGGAGAGAACCCGCGCGTGGTGGGCCCGAGGCTCGGGCACCGGGGAGGCGTAGCCGCGTGGCGACGGTGTCCTTGGAGGACGTGCGCAAGGTGTATCGAGGGGGCGTGGCCGCGGTGAAGGGCGTGACGCTGCACATCGCCGACGGTGAGTTCGTGTCCCTGGTCGGCCCGTCCGGCTGTGGCAAGTCCACCACGCTCAACCTGATTGCCGGACTGGAGGAGCTGTCCGGCGGCACGCTGCGCATCGACGGAGAGGTGGTCAACGGCATGTCGCCGAAGGAGCGCGACATCGCCATGGTGTTCCAGAGCTACGCGCTCTATCCGCACCTGGACGTGGCGAGGAACCTGGCCTTCCCGCTGGAGGTCGCCGGGCTGTCGCGCGCGGACATCGAGGCGCGGGTGCGCGAGGTGGCGTCGGTGCTCGGACTGGAGGCGTTGCTGTCGCGCAGGCCGAAGGAGCTGTCGGGAGGTCAGCGGCAGCGTGTGGCCCTGGGGCGCGCGCTGGTGCGGCGGCCCAAGGTGTTCCTGTTCGACGAGCCGCTGTCCAACCTGGACGCCGCGCTGCGCACGCAGATGCGCGGTGAAATCAAGAAGCTGCACGAGCGGCTCCAGGCCACGTTCATCTACGTCACGCATGACCAGTCGGAGGCGATGACGCTGTCGGACCGGGTGGTGGTGATGAGCCAGGGCGAGGTGCAGCAGGTGGCGCCGCCGCGAGAGCTGTACGACGCGCCGGCGAATCTGTTCGTGGCGGGCTTCTTCGGCTCGCCGCGCATCAACCTGGTGAAGCCCCGGACGCTGGGTCTGGAGGCCGAGGACGTGGTGCTGGGACTGCGTCCCGAGCACCTGGAGGTGATGGCTCGGGACTCCGCGTCACCGGGCGCGCTGACGGGGTTGGTGTATCTGGTGGAGCCCATGGGCGCCGAGTGCTGGGTGACGGTGGACGTGGCGGGCGAGCAGCTCGTGGCCCGTGCACCTGGTGACTTCCGCGCCGCCTCGGGGACTCCCGTGTCACTGCGCTTCGACGCATCGAAGCTGCGACGCTTCGATGCTCGGACGGGACGGGCCCAGGGCTCGTCCAGCTGAGGATCGAGGCCGTATCCCGGCCGCGAAGTGGCCTGCCTCATACTTCAGTTGATCCGTTATAGTGGATTAAATCCGTGTCGGCGGGCCATTTAAATCCGATTTAATGGATGAATCGTCCCGGCCTGGGCCTCTTTAATCCGTTATAAAGGATTATATGAAGGTGCACCTCCAGGCGCTCATCGACGGGTCGTGGCAGCGGGCGGCGCTGCTTGAGTTCAACGCGCCCGGGGAGGGTCGACGTGGAGGGTGCGTTTTTGAGTACGAGTACGACTATTGGGTTCGGTGGATTGCGGATCCGCCGCCGCTGACAGCGGTGAGTCTCAACCTCCCGGTCGAGTTCGGCCCCAAGGTCTGGCGCCGTCGTTGGCCCGCGTTCCTCGATGACCTGCAACCCATGGGAAGTGCCCGCCGTTGGTGGCTGCGGCGACTGAACCTCCCTGATGAATCGGCGAGTGACATCGAGCTCCTGCGGAAAGGAACGATTGCGCCGGTCGGCAACCTCCGCGTCGAGGAGGCCGTTCCCGTAAAGAAGGAAGCTCCCCAGCGGTTCCCTCGCCAGGCCGTCATCGACCGCGAGCACGCCTTCATCGAGTACGCCGTCAACGCTGGAGCGCAGGTTGGAGGTGCGACAGGCGCTGGCGGTGATTCGCCGAAACTCCTGCTCCGCTGCGACGACACAGACCATGTGTGGATCGACGTCTGGCAGGATGAACCTTCCTGCCCGGATAGGCACTACCTCGTCAAGTTCGCGCGCAGCCGCGACGAACGCGACCGAACCATTCTCCGGTCCGAGTATGTGTATTATAAAGCGCTCGCTGAACTCGGGTTCGAAACCATTCCGCAAGAGGGACTCGCGCTTCACGAAGGTCCTTCAGGCCCGAGCCTCTGGCTTCCCCGCTTCGACGTCGCGCGACGAGACGGTCGCGAGATTCGATTCGGACTCGAATCCCTCTACTCGCTACTCAATGCCGAGCCCGGGTCCTTCCAAAAGCATCAAGCGGTATTAGGCGTACTGCAACACGTCGTCCCCAGGGCGGTCTGGCCGATGGTGCGCCTCGAATACCTGAAGCGAGACTTGCTGAATCAAGTGTTCGGCAATTCGGACAACCACTGCAGGAACATCGCCGTGCTCAAAACGGACAGCACCGTCCGCCTCGCGCCCATCTTCGACTTCGCGCCGATGAAGATGGACCTCGAAGGCATCACCCGCACCACGACGTGGGAAGGGTACGAGCGCGGCGGAGATGTCGACTGGGATGGGCTTCTCCGAAGTTTCGGCGCGGATGAATCGTCGTTGCGAGAAGGACTCCATGACCTCGCCTCGCGCCTTCGTAAGCTTCCCCAACTTCTCGCCGACCTCGGGCTGCCGGAAGAAACGCTGAACTTCGCGGGGCTCGGCCTTCTAAACACCGAGAAGCGCCTCCGCACGTGGGGGCTCCTATGAAGCGCGCCGACGTCGCCCAGTTGACCCCGCTCGAACGCAAAGCGCTGTTGGAAGAGCTCGCCGCCATGGTCGCCGCTGGAGAGTTCGACTTTGGAGACGTCTCGCGAATCCTCCGCGGAACGATGCTGGGAATGGACCGGAAGACCTTCGCGCGCGCCGTGAAGCTCTCCGCCAGCATCATCGCGAAGCTCGAGGACGAGCCGGATGCGAACCCGACGCTCGAGACGCTCAATAAAATCTTCGCGCCGTTCGGAGGGAAGGTCGTGTTGACGTTTCCCCGCCTCGAGGAACCACGGCCACTCGACGATGACGAGAAGCAGCGTCGCGAGATGCTTCGCGCCGCGCTCGCGAAGAACAAGCGGCAGCGGCGGCGCTCAATCGCGCCGTCCGAGGATTAGGGCTGCAGCGAGAAGCTGTCGTTCTCGATGCGCAGTTGTTCGCGCTGGCGGTCGTGAACGATGAGTCCGGTGAAGGGGGCCTCCACGTTCTCGAAGTCCGCGAAGCGCATCTCCAGGGCCTCGGCGTGGGAGCCCGCGCGGAACAGCAGCCGCTCCGCGTGGCGCAGGTGTTCATCCACCACCACCGGGACTCCGTAGAGCCTTCCGAAGGGCGGCTCCGCGCCGACCTCGCACTCGGGGAAGAGCGGGGCGAACTCCGACTCCTCGGCGAGCCGCAGGTTCTTCGCGCCTGTCACCTCCGCGAGTCGGTCCAGGTTCACCGAGTCCGGCGCGCTCACCACGCAAATCCACAGCGAGTCATCCGAGCGGAAGATGACCGACTTGGCCACCTGGAAGCCGCTGACGTGCAGTGACGCCGCGAGCGCCTGCGCGGTGATGGCTCGCAGGTGAGGCCTGCGCTCGAAGGGGACGTTGTGTCCTTCCAGGTACTGGATGATGTTCTGTGGAATCATGGCGCGGCCTCCGTCGGTGCTCGCGGCAGAAGGTGCGTCCGCGCGCCCTCGCGCACCACGCCCCGCCTCTCGCGCGCCCGCCTCGCGAGCCGCCACCCCGGCGCCCGGCTCCCTCGCCCCGTCCCGCCGGACGATGCGTTAGCCCCGCCTCAGGCGTAGACCTGACTGCCCTCCAGCGACAGCTCCAGGCGCCGGTTGAGATGGTCCAGCCGGTCATACCGCTCACGGAGCAAGTCTCGGTACGCGCGCTGGTCCGTGTGGGAAATCTCGGTCAGCAACTCGAGCAACGCCGTGTCCAGCGCCTGCTTCAGCTCGCGGGCTTCCTCCGCGGACAGTTCCAGCAACATGCGGCCACCTCCTGTCGCGAATGTTAGGCACTCCACTCCGCCCGAGCCGCCCACCCACTCCAGCGCCTCCCTTCGCCCATGCCAGGACGACGAGCGCTTCCCTGCCTGCTCCGTCGGACTGTCGTCACGCGCACCACGCCCGCAGGTTCTCCCTGACGAGGGGCCCGGGTGCGCCGGGCGTCATGCAGCCGCGAGGAGGTCGTGATGATTCAGTCTGGCGAGGTGCGCGAGGGAATGACCGTGAGGGCCTCCGATGGCCGCGAGGTGGGCCGGGTCGCCGCCGTCGGTGACATCCACTTCGAACTGGAGCAGGGCCTGGTCCCCATTCCCCGACACGACTACCTGGTGGAGTTCAGCGACGTGGACCATGTCAGCGGCGACGAGGTCTACCTGTCCCGCGCCGACCATCCGCTGCTGACGCTGGAGGTGGATGACGACGGCGGCGCGCTGCCTCCCCGCAGCTCGCGCGGCATGGACACCGAGCCGACGAACGTCTCCGCCCCATCGGACGAGGACTCCGTGCGCCACTGAGCACCCCTGTGTCGCCAGGATTCGGCGGCGTGGGTGCGGGCTCCGCACGAGTGGGGGATTTCCGACCCGGTACGCCGTTCAAGCGTCCGGAATCACTCAGGTCGGACAGCCCGGAAATGTCAGACCGTCAGGCTACACGGGCTCCCTCCGACCAGCGAGGCGAGTGGAGCTCATGCGACGTATCCAGACATCATTTCTCGGCGTGGCGTTCATCGCGCTCGTGTTCTCGTGCAACTCCGCTCCGCGCGCGGACGGGGGCGCGTGGGACACGGGCGTCGAGCCCCTGAGGCTGATGACGCCGCGCAAGCTGCTGCCCTTCGTCACGCTGGAGGACGGGCGGGTGCTCGCCGCTGGAGGCCATGACGGCCAGCGCACCTTGATGAGCTGCGAGGTGTTCGAGCCCGAGACGGGGATGTGGAGCCTGACGGGCTCCATGCACAAGGAGCGTCGCAACCACGCGGCGGTGCGGCTGTTGGATGGGCGCGTGCTGGTGGTGGGCGGCGCGCAGACGCTGACGCCGAGCGCGCTCGCGGACGCCGAGGTGTATGTGCCGACGGCGGGCGCCTGGATGCGAGTGGCCCCCATGGCCGAGTCCCGGAATGACCCGGCGGCGGTGCTGCTCCCCGACGGCCGCGTGCTGGTGGCGGGTGGCACCGACGTGGACCGCCGGCCTCGCCGCTCGGCGGAGCTGTTCGACCCCGTGACGAACACGTGGTCCGCCGCGACGCCGCCTGGCTTCGTGCGGGGTGGCGCCAGCACGGCGGTGATGCTGGCCACGGGCAAGGCGCTCTTCGTGAGTGGCTTGCAGGCGGAGCTGTATGACGTGGCCACCGGCCGCTGGGAGAAGGCGGGCTTCGCGGGGGGCGCGGCGGGGACGCATCGACAGGGGCACACCGTGACGTTGCTGCCGGACGGGCGCGTGCTGGTGGTGGGCGGTGGCACCGCGCGCGCGTCGAGCACGGCCGAGGTGTACGACGCGCTGACGGGCCTGTGGACGCTGGTGGCGTCGCCGTCGGTGCCGCGCGAGCACCATGCCGCGGTGGTGACGCCGGAGGGCCAGGTGCTGGTGCTGGGCGGCGAGCACTTCACGTCGGGAGCGCTCTCGTCGGTGGAGCGCTTCGACCCGATGACGGGCCAGTGGGTGTCCGCTCCCACGCTGACGGAGCCTCGGGGCCTGCCGGGCGCGCTGCCGCTGCGCGACGGCTCGGTGCTGCTCGTGGGCGGTGCCAACGAGGTGGAGGGCATGCTCGACTCCAGCGAGAAGTACCAGCCCACGGGCTGCGTCCCGGCGACGTGCGAGTCGCGGGAGGACGCGTGCGGCGCGGTGCCGGACGGCTGCGGTGGGATGCTCGAGTGCTCCCCCTGCGTCGTCGAGGGCTGTGACGCCCAGCAGTGTCGCGCCGAGGGACTGACGCGACGCTGAGCGGCGCCCGCCGTGTCGCGGGTGACAGTGCCGCCGATTCCCGCTCAGATGCGGCCATGCGTTGGCTCCTGTTCGCGATGTCCCT
This sequence comes from Myxococcus sp. AM011, assembly GCF_013372595.1. Lineage (NCBI taxonomy): Bacteria > Pseudomonadati > Myxococcota > Myxococcia > Myxococcales > Myxococcaceae > Myxococcus > Myxococcus sp. AM011. Next base: position 13,087 of record NZ_JABXEM010000220.1, on the reverse strand, counting down.
GGCGTGGCTCGGCTGTGGTGATGACGTCTCGGAGCCCTCCTTCGCCGAGTGGGCCGGTCGCGCCGCCACCGGGCAGTGTGCCCACTCGGTGGCGTGCCTGGGCGACACGCGTGCCCAGGAGGTCTGCAACGACGAGGTCTACGAGAGCTACATGCGGGTGGAGCCGGTGCTGGATGAGGGCTCGGGCGCGAAGGCCGGCTGCGTGCGGTGCATGCGCATCCGGATGGAGGTGCAGCACGCGTCACAGTCCAACCAGTGCCAGCCCCTGGACACGGCGCGCATCGACGCGGCCTGTGGGCCCGAGCAGCAGGCCTGCGCCGGCGCACCCTGACTTTCGTGCGTGAGGCCCGTGCCGCATCGCGCCAGCCCATCCCCCGCGCGAAACCTCCTGTGACTGTCTGAGCACCACCCGCGCGGAAAGCCTCGCAAGCCGCGAAGCCCCCGCCCTCGCGCACCTCACCGAGCCCAAGACGCCCCCGTCCGCGCATGCCAGACTGCGCGCCCATGCGAACCCGCCTCCGTCTCCTCGCACCGCTCATGCTGAGCACCGCATGTGCTTCCGTCTCCTCGCAGTCTCCGGACGCCACCGCCGCGGCGACAGCGAAGGCCTCCGCGCCAGAGCGTCCCTTCGGCACCCTGCGTGAGCAGGCCGAGCGTCAGCAGGCCTGGCTGCGCGAGCGCATGGACACGGCGCTCCCCCAGCTCATGCGCAAGTACGGCATCGAGATGTGGGTCGTCCCCATGCGCGAGTACAACGAGGACCCCGTCTTCAAGGCGCTCGTGTCGCCCACCACGTTCGCCGCGCGCCGCCGCACCATCTACGTGTTCCATGACCTGGGCCCGGAGAAGGGCGTGGAGCGCCTGGCCCTCGGCGGTGGACCTCAGGGCGGTGTCTATGTTCCGCGTCGCGCCCAGCAGCAGGTGACCCACGGCGGAGAGGGCCTGCGCCAGGCGGAGCTGTGGGGGCCGGACCAGTGGCTGGTGCTCAAGCAGGTGCTGGAGGAGCGCCAGCCCAAGAGCATCGCGCTCGACGTCTCCCGCACGTTCGCCTTCGCCGACGGCCTCTCCCATGGCGAGTACGAGGGCATGGCCCAGGCGCTCGGCCCCGACTGGGTGAGGCGCTTCAAGCCCGCGGAAGGCCTGCCCGTGGACCTGCTCGCGTGGCGCATCCCCGACGAGGTGCGCTTCTACGAGGACGAGACGAAGCTCGCCTGGAACATCATCGAGACGGCCTTCTCCCACCAGGTCATCACCCCCGGCGTCACCCGCATCTCCGACGTGGAATGGTGGATGCGCCAGCGCCTGGCGGACCTGGGCCTCGACACCTGGTTCCAGCCGTCCGTGGACGTCCAGCGTCAGGGCGTCATCGAGGAGCAGCTCGGCGAGGACCCCGTCATCCAGCGCGGCGATGTGCTCCATTGCGACTACGGCGTCACCGCCCTGCGGCTCAACACCGACACCCAGCACATGGGCTACGTGCTGCGCGAGGGCGAGACGGACGTGCCCGCCGGCCTGAAGGCCGCGCTCAAGACGTCCAACCGCCTGCAGGACATCGTCTTCGAGGAGCTGCGCCCCGGTCGCACCGGCAACGAGGTCCTCAAGAGCTCCCGTCAGCGCATGGCGTCCGAGAGCATCGACGGCACCATCTACTCACACCCCATTGGCCTGCACGGCCACGGCGCGGGCGCCATGGTGGGCCTGTGGGACCGGCAGGAGGGCGTGCCCGGCAACGGCGACCACAAGGTCATGGCGAACATGTGGTACTCGATTGAACTCCAGGCGACGAGCCCCGTGCCCGAGTGGAACAACCAGCGCGTGCGCTCCGCCCAGGAAGAGGACATCACCATCGACGCGGAAGGCCGCGTGCACTGGGCCTGGAAGCGCCAGACGGAGTTCCACCTGGTGCGCTGAAGCGGCTCGCGGGCTCCCGCCCTCTAGAAGGACGCGGGAGCCCGGCGCCAGCGCCTCAGCGCGGCGTGCCCGTCAGCGACTTCAAGAGCTCCACCAGCGCGCGCTTCTCCGCGTCCGTCAGCTCCAGCGGGACGATGGTGACGGTGCGCTTGCCGGTGAAGCTTCCCTCCGGGTTGCCGCCGTCGTTGTAGAAGTCGACGACCTCCTCCAGCGTGGCCTGCGCGCCCGTGTGCATGTACGGCGCCGTCAGCGCCACGTTGCGCAACGACGGCGTGCGGAACGCCCCGTCCAGCTCCTCCTGCTTCGCCTGCGTGCGCAGCGTGCGCAGCCGCATCGCGTCCGTGCCGTTCGGGTCGTCGCTGTACCTGCTCGCCGTGTTGAACTCCCAGTCCAGCAGTTGGGGGAGCACCGCCCACTGTCCCCCCGCGCCCGGCCCACGGTCCTCCAGGCCCACGTTGTGGAACAGCTCGTCCGTCAGCGAGGGCCCCTTGTGGCAGACGACGCACTGGCCCTTGCGCACGAAGGTCTTCAACCCCAGGAACGCCGGGTCGCTCTCCGCCGTGCCTGCCTCCGCCGCGGCGATGAAGCGCTTCACGTCCGTGTCGAAGGGCGCGTCCACCTGCATCAGCACCCGCTCGTACGCCGCCATCACCTTGCCCACGTTGGCCATCAGCACCGGCGCGGCCACGCCCGAGGGCTCCACGCCGAAGAGCGCCTGGTAGCGCGTCCGGTAGGACTCCTCCGCCACCAGCCGCGCCCGCACGACTTCCGCGTCCGAGTCCATCTCCACCGGATTCGTCAGCGGCAGAATCGCTTGAGCCCAGAGCGAGTCCGCCCGCCCGTCCCACATGAACCAGCGGTTGTGCCGCACGTTCAGCACCGTGGGCGGGTTGCGCTCCGTCCGCTGTCCGCCACAGCCCTCGGCCGTCGCCGTCTCCACCGTGCGGCCGTCTCCGGAGTGGCAGCTGTCGCAGGACACGGTGCCGCAGCGGGACAGGCCCGTGTCCTTGAACAAGTCATGCCCCAGCTCCTGGGCCACCTGCATGCCGTCCACCTTGTTGGTGGCGTCCAGGCGCGGGTGGCTCGACAGCGAGTGCAGGCTGCGAAGCTGGTCCAGCTCGTCGAGCGTGGGGAAGGGCTCTTCCGACTCACACGCCAGGCCCAGCCCGCTCAGGCAGAGGGCCAGCGCGGCGGTGCGCCAGTTGCTTGGAATCTTCACCGGGTCGTCCTTCGCATCCCTCGCGGCCCGGTTCACTCCGGTACCTCGTGCCGCCCCGCGGGCGGTCTGCCGAGAGCTTCGCGCCCCTCCGCGCGCGAATCAATCCGGAATTCCTGGACGTCCCGGGGTCGCCCGGCCCCTCCGCTCCCGACATGAGCGAAGGGGGGACGTGACGACGACTTCAGGCGCCGCAGCTCACCGTGAAGTCCTTCGTGCCGGTGCCGTAGTTCACCATCTTGATGGTGGACGGCTCCGGGGTGATGGTGGGCGCGGACCCGTTGTCGCACTTCAGCCCGGACTCGGGCGCCGCGCTGATTTGAAGGTCGGTGTTGCTCGGCACGCCGGAGATGGTGAACGAGCAGCGGTTGCCACGGCTCGACTTCACCATGGCCTTGCCCAGCGCGTCCGAGGGCTTCGCGGCGTGAGCGACCACGACGCGCAGCTGGTCACACGGGTTGCCCGCCTGCGCGAGCCCGCTCTCCGGCAGCTTGATGACGCCGGCGACGGTGGCGTTGCCCTGGCTTCCACCAGCGCCTCCCGTGGTGGCGCAACCAGTGGCGGCAAGCATCAGGGCGGCAACGGCGATGCGATACATGAAAATCCTCACTTCTTGGGGGAAAGAGAAGGCGGCTCGTTTGCCGCACAGGCGACCTACGTCGCGCGCTCACTACAATTGCGACGAGATTTCATTCCACCCATTCCCCTCACACGGAATGTGACGGGTTTTCTGCAAATCCCCTGGAGTTCCGTGTGGTTCCGGACGCCTTGTCTCCGATGTCCATGACTCGGAGTGGGGCGCCATGAGTCCAGTTCATCGGTCGAATCAAAGGCAGACATACCGCGCTGCGCCGGGTTGATTGGACGTCCCATGAGCGAACGGGAATCCCATGTTTGGGAATGCGGGGATGCAAGTCCTGTCGCGGAGCGTGCGGCCGGGAAGCAGGACTGTTGGCTGCTGCCGGACACTCGCCGCGCCCCCACGGTGAAGGGCGCGAGAGGAGACGCGCATGTCGATTCAGAAACAGGAAGCGACGCAGTCGTGGTCGGGGCTGGGGGTGGGCACGGACCGGAAGTCCTTCATGGACGCGGTATCCGCGCAGCTCCCGGACTTCGTGGCGGAGCAGGCGGCGGAGGCGGTGTTCTGTGGGTTGGCGGAGCTCTTGTCCGACGGGCTGATGCGGCAGTTGCGCGAGCAGCTTCCCGAGGATTTGAGAGGGCTCGTGGATGCGTGCCCCCGCCATCCGGACGGCACGCGCGGGAAGGTGGACCGTGACGACTTCTATCTCCGGATATCCAACCACCTGAACGCCGAGCCGGAGAACGTGCGCCTGGTGCTGCACGGCGTCTTCGCGGCGCTGCGCACGCAGGTGACGGAGCAGGAGGCGGACAAAATCGAGAGCCAGCTGCCCCGCTGGCTCCAGGGCACGTGGTCCGCGTCGCGCCTGGGCATCGACCGGCCTTCTTGAGTCTTTGGCAAGGGGTGTTCGTCCATGGGACGCATGAGGCGTCCGGACCCGATGCGGTGGTCCGGACGCCTCTTCACGTCGTGCCGGCTGCTAGTAGGTGCCGCCCAGCTGGAGCATCCCCATGTAGCGGCCGTCCAGGGCGTTGGGCGTCGCGGAGGTGGGCGCGAAGTCCTGGTCGAAGAGGAAGTTGTAGCTGACGCGCGCGTCGGCGGTGATGAGCTTGCCAATCTGGTAGCGCAGGCCCAGGCCCGCCGGCACATAGCCGCTGGTGTCGTCGCGGAAGCCGAACTGGCGGCCCACCTCGTCGTGGCGGATGTTGTAGTCGTCGATGCCCAGGCCCGTCACCGCGTAGGGCTGGAGCCGCGTGTCGGTGAAGTTGCCGATGACGAGCGCCTGGCCGCCGTTGCGAGCCACGTCCGGGCCATCGCCCAGGCCGCCCGCCCGGCCGTTCCCGTCGACGTCCACGTTGTTGAGGCTGCCGTTGTAGCCCAGCTCCACCGCCAGGAACTCCATGGGCCGGTAGCCGATGGCGGCGCCGTACGTGAAGCCCGCGTCGAGCCGGGGCGCCAGCTGTCCGGTGTAGCCCTCCGCGCCGCCGCCAAGCTGCGCGTACAGGCCGGTATTGGCGTGCTTCTTCGTGGACTTCTTCTTCGTGGACTCCTCGACCTGGACTGGCTCCAGGTTGCTGGGGGCCCGCTCCGCGCTGGGCCGGTAGTCCTCCTGGGCTCCCACGGCGCATCCCCACAGCGCCGCCACACATCCCGCGATACGCACGAATGCCTTCATGTCGGACTCCTTTCCGAGCGTCCGGAAGGCAACGTGGAGTCCGCGGCCCCTCCCGGCAATGTTCCCGGGGGCCGCGCCCTCCGCCCGTCCTCTCCTCGGCGAGGCGGTGGACACGTCGTCTCGTCGTCCTTCCCACCCCGGAGGGTGGGGCAGGCGCGCGGAAGGCTCAGGGCAGGGGGCCGATGAGCGCCTCCATCGCCCGCCGGGCCTGCACCAGCCCGTGGCCGTACTGCTCGTCGAAGCCGCCGGCGCCCAGGTCCTTCGCGCTGCTCAGGAGCGCCGCCTTCACCTCGGCGGGCGTGGCGTTGGGACGCGCGCTGAACAGGAGCGCGGCGACGCCGCTGACATACGGCGTGGCCATGGAGGTGCCGGACATGTACGCGTAGTCCGCCGGATGCAGGCTGAGCTTCGCGGTGGCGCCCATCTGCCGCTCCATCAGCGTGCTGGCCGCCTGGGTGATGGTGACGGCGGGCACCCAGTGTCCGCGCTGCGGCACCGAGAGGATTTCCGCGCCACCCTCCATCAGCTCGCTGGCGAAGATGACCGCGCGCGCGCCCTGCATCATCACGTTGACGATGGCCTTGTCGGGCCGCACGTAGGGGCTCGGGTGCACGTAGGCGACGAAGCCGCGGCAGGTGCTGTTCTCGCCGCACGAGTCCAGCCCCTTGCCGTCACCGCAGTCCACCAGCGAGCCGCCGGTGTCTCCGGTGGGCGCATACAGCAGCGAGCGCGACGTGGGCCGGTTGCCTCCCACCTCCAGCGCGGACAGCGAGCCCCGCCCCTGCGGGAAGGTGGACAGCACGTCCACGCCCGGGGCCATCAGCGCCAGGCCCTCTCCATAGGAGGAGAACACCGCGCGCTTGTCCTGGTTGTCCAGCGCGCCCACCGCGAGCACGGACGGGTCCGACGCCGGATAGGACACCAGGCCCTGCGCCTCGTTGCCGGCCGCCGCCACCACCAGCATCCCGCCGTCCAGCGCCGCCTTGAACGAGTCCTGCGTGGTGAGCGTGCCCAGGCCGCCTCCCAGCGACAGCGAGGCCACCTTCGCGCCTTCGCCCAGGCAGTACTCCAGCGCCTTCATCACCAGGCTCATGTGGGTGCGGCCTTCCAAATCCAGCACCCGGGCGATGACGAGCTGCGCTCCGGGCGCCACACCCATCAGCCCGCGCTCGTCCAGCACCGGCCCGCCCTGGCCGCCCAGGCCCGGCCGCGCGGCGATGATGCCCGCCACGTGCGTGCCATGGCCGGAGCCCCACCGGCCCTCGAGGCTGTCGCTGGGCGTGTCGTCCCCCTCCAGGAAGTCCCGGGCCGCCACCACCGCGTCCCGCAGCTCCGGGTGGTCCAGGTCCATGCCGCTGTCGATGACGCACACCTTCACGCCCGCGCCCGTCACGGCCCCCGGGTCCAACACGCCATCCGAGTCCCGGTCCCAGACCTCGGGCGCCTGCACCCGGCGCAGCTCGGGGGTGTACTCCGAGGTGGCGCTCGTGCCCGCGAGGACTCCCGCCAGCGCCAGCGCCGACGGCAGGGAGGGCCCCAGCGAGTGCAGCTCCCCATCCGGCTCGATGCTCTCCACCAGCGGATCCAACGCCAGCTCGCGCTTCTCCTCGGGCGTCACGCGCGCGGCCACCGCCGGCACGTTCTTGAACGTCGCCGTCACCAGCCCGCCCCACTGGCGCACCTTGCCCGCGGTCCCCTCGCCCTGGGTCCGGTAGCGGATGATGACCGGCTCGCGTCCGTCACCGTCCGTCGTCGTCCGGTTCGCGACCTTCCCCTGCGGCTGTCCTGGAAGCATGCCCGCGGTGATGCCCGGGCAGACGTTCTGCTGGGCATCCCGCTCGGAGGACTCGTCCGGCATGCAGGCCGACAGGGTCAACAGCCCCATGACTCCCCAGCGCTTCATGAGCCACTTCCTTCCGTCACCACCCGGGCGACTTCGCGGTGCCAGGCCGAAGGGCTTCCAGCCGGACGACCCCATCTGTCCCCAGGAAGTGCATCCCCCTTCCGAGCGGCAACGGCCGTGCCGGGCGCGCGGCGGCGGGAGGTGCGCGGGTTCACATCCTGTGTGGCCCGCCTGTCTCAAACTGGCCGTCGTCCCGAGGCCGAGCTGGGGGCTGTTGTCCCGAAACCCGCTCTTCCCGCCCACTTCGACGGAGACGGGGCCGGGACCGCCGCGCCGAGGCGCTCAACGAAGCCCGGGCTCGCGCGTACCGCGGCGCGCGGCGATTTCACTCACCGTTGTGCCCCACCGGTCTGACATGCTGGCTGGGGCCGTTGAAGGGATGTTCCGGGGGCGTACGGTGTCGGACAGACGCGAGAAGGGTGCTCGGCAGCTTGATTCCGTGTGTGTCCGGGTGCTTCGCTGCCAGGAGAAGCCATGAGCACCGCACCTACAGAGTCCTCCCGTTTCCTCGGGCGCTATGAGCTCGTCCACCCCCTGGGCCAGGGCGGCATGGGCGAGGTGTTCCTGGCGAAGATCAGCGGCGCGGCCGGCTTCGAGAAGCCGTGCATCGTCAAGACCATCCTCCCCACGCTGCTGAAGGACCGGCAGTTCCTGGACCGCTTCCACCACGAGGCCAAGGTGCTGGTGCACCTGGTCCACTCGTCCATCGCCCAGGTGTACGACATGGGGGAGGCGGACGGGACGTACTACATGGCGCTGGAGTACGTGGCCGGCGTGGACCTGGCGTACCTGCTGGAGCAGGCGCGGCTGCAGGGCGCGCAGGTGCCGGTGCCGGTGGCGCTGTTCCTGGGTCAGCGCATGGCGGAGGGCCTGGGCTACGCGCACCGCAAGGTGGGGCCAGATGGCGCGCCGCTGGGCATCGTCCACCGCGACGTGTCGCCCCATAACGTCATGGTGTCGTACGAGGGCGAGGTCAAGGTCATCGACTTCGGCCTGGCCAAGTCGGCGGCGCGCAGCAAGTACACCCTGCCCGCCACGGTGATGGGGAAGCTGGGCTACATGTCGCCGGAGCAGGTGCGCGCGGAGGCGCTGGACCACCGCAGCGACATCTACTCGTGCGCGGTGGTGCTGTGGGAGATGCTGGCCGGCCGCTCGCTCATCCCCCACGGGACGGTGGGCGAGATGATGGCGGCCATGTCGCAGCCCAACATTCCGCCGCTGACGGGGCTGCGTGGAGATTTGGATGCGACGCTGGACGCCGTCGTGCGCCGCGCGCTGACCATCAAGCCGGATGAACGCTACTCGCGCGCGGACGAGCTGGCGCGGGCGCTCAATGGAGAGCTGGTGCGCTCCGGCGCGTCCGTGGGCGCCGAGGAAGTGGGCCACTTCGTGCGCGCCCTGTGCCCGGAGGCCTTCGCCGCGCAGCGACAGCTCATCTCCAAGGTGACGTCGTCCGGAAGCCACCACCGCACGCCCACGCCGATGCCCATGCTTGCGGGTGGCACGGGCACGGGCGCGTTCGGTACGGGGCCGCAGGCCGCTCCGGAGGACACCGCGCCGTCGGGCTTCGAGCCGACGATGATGCGCGCGCCGACGGAGGCTCCCGCTGCTGCTCCTTCGCACGAGCGGCGTGTGGCCGGCATGGCCCGGCGGGATGTTCCCTCCGCCGACGACGCGATGGGCAATGACGCCACCACCCTGCGTCCCGGCACCGGGGCTGGTGCCGTCGCGGGCGGGGCCCTGGTGGCCGCGGCCTCCGCGAGCGCCGCGTCTTCGGGGCCCGTGAACCCGTCACCCGCCAAGGTCGTGGTGCAGGAGTCGGTGGTCCAGGCGCCGCAAGCGTCCTCCTCGGGGCCGGTGGCGCAGGTGGCCCCGGTGTCGACGGCGTCCGTCTCCCAGTCCTCGAGCGATGTGGCCACCCGGCCCGCTTCCTCCCGGAAGAAGACGGCGACGATGCTCGTCATCGCGCTCACGGTGTTGCTGCTGATGGTGGGCACGGCGGTGACGACGGCCCACTTCGTCAAGGGTCCGGGCGGCTCCGAGGCCCCCACGCCTCCGCCTGCCGTCACCACGAGCCCGCCGCCTCCCAACCCGGACACGAAGCCCGCTCCGCCAGACAAGAAGCCCACTCCGCCGACCACCGCGGAGACGCGGCCCGTACCTCCGCCCCCCGACAAGCCGGCGCCCAAGCCGGAGCCGGAGAAGGTGGCCATCCGGGAGACGGTGAAGCCCAAGCCGCCCGCGACGAAGCCGCCCCCCAAGCCCGCTCCGGAGCCCGAGCCCGTGGCCGTCGTCGTGGCGCCCAAGCCCGCGCCCGAGAAGGGCGTCACCTATGTTTCGGTTTCAGAGGCGCTGCCCTTGAAGAGCGACGGGACGGGCCCCTTCGTCTCGGGCCCCCACATCAAGAAGTTGCTGGCGGACGACAAGCTCCGGGTCGTGGGTCTCCCCAGGAGCGACGGGCGGCGAGAGTTGCTCGGCTACGCCATCGTGGGCAGCAGGAGTGGGCCGAAGGTCTGGTTGAAGTTCGATGCGAAGGTCAGGCAGGTCATTGCCCCCAAGGACCTCAAGAGCACCAAGGCCTTGTACTTCGTCGCGATGCCGGACTCCGGCAACCAGAGCAGCCAGGGCAACGAGTTAGAGGCATACCCCGATGCGGAACCCGACCCAGCCGGGCCAGCGTCCGCCGCCGCTCCGCCGATGATTGCTCCGCCCAAGGTCCTCAAGGGCGTCGTGAGGATGGCGGGCGCCGTCGGACCGTTCGGAGGAGACGATGTGTCGGTCCGCAACACCGACGACTTCACCTGGACCAACTGCACCGTGGTGAAGGACGGCCGCCAGCGGGGCAGGCTGGGCATCCTGCTTCCCGGCAAGGAGCGGACCGTGAAGAGTTTCTCGAAGCACGCCGAGCGCTTCGTCGAGAAGGGCAAGGTGGGCGTGTTCTGCGAAGAGGGCGAGGTCATCACCCAGCCGCAGTGACGCCCCCGGCGCTCCGGCTCACGGCTTCGCGAGTCGCTCCGAGGCCACCGGACAGTCCGCCACGACGGCGCGCACGTCCTCATGGCCTGAGCTCGCCTCGCGCACCGCGCGGTTCAGGGACGAGCGGCACTCCCACGTCATGTCCCGCGTGCCGTGGCAGCAGTGCCAGCCCGTCAACGTCCGCCCCAGGTACTTGAGCGTCTCCGCGCGCGTGGGCGTGACGAGCAGCCACACCGCTCCCACGAGCACCGCCAGCCAGGGCAACTGCGAGGCCAGGCCCTTCAGCCGGTTCCCCACGCCCGCCGTCACCGGCTCCGCATAGAGCCCGAGCATCGTGTCGAAGGGCCGGCGTTGCAGCACGGGCGCCACCAGCAGGTCCACCGGCGTGGTGAAGCCCCGGACGAGCCCCCGCTGCGCACCCGGCGCGTTTCCGTTGTGCACCAGCCACACGCCCGTGAGCTGTCGCCACAGCGTCCGTCCCCAAATCCCACCCACCACGGACCCTGCGAGCCAGGCGAGGACCATGGCCAGCACCATCGCCCCCGGCGTCCGCTCGTGCTCCATCGCCCGCAGCGCGGCCCAGCCCACCAGGGCCGCCGTCGCCACATCCAGCACGTCCGCGGCCCACAACCGCCACTGGTACCGCGCCTCGGTGCTCACCGTGTCCGTCGAGAACAACGCCCCGTCGCTCATCCACCCTCGCTCTTCGGCGCGCGGAGCATAGACGCTCCCAGCCCCCGGGGTGGCATGCACCTTCGTCCGCCGCCTGGACTTCGTCCGGAAAGCCACCGCGACAGCAGGCGGGCTCGGCGTGTTTCATGGCTCGGCGCCGGGCGGGAGGACAGGCGCCCAGGGGCTGCCCTGGGGCGACCGCGGGACGTGACTGCTGTCTGTTTCCCGCAGTGGCGCGCGCCACGGGTGGCTCCCATCTTGGTTTCAGCGCGATGCGGCGAGACCCCACCCACCACCGGGGTCTTGAAGCGAGGAGCGCCAGGGCCATGGCCCCGGTTCCCCGGGAGCACGGCTCTTGGGTGCCGGCGGTGGTGGCGTACGAGGCGACAGCGGCGGGGGGAAGTTTGGGAGTCGTGGGGGGGCAGGTCGTCCCCCGCCGCTGTCGCCGAGGCCGTTAACGGCCAACGTTCCACTGTGGGTGAATGCCGGAGGTTTGGCCTCGCGGGCGTTTCTGCCGGACACTGGGGGACGTCATGTCCATCCCGAGGCATCGGGCCCGCGTTTTCTGGCGTGGGCTCATGGGGCTCATCCTGCTGGCCGGGTTCGTCCTGGCGCGGCCGGGCCTCGCCTTGGACCCGCAGCGCTGGGTGTCCCAGTACAGCCAGGACTCGTGGCGCAGCGACGACGGGCTTCCGCAGAACAGCCTGCTGGCGCTCGCGCAGACGCGAGACGGCTACGTGTGGCTCGGCACGTGGGAGGGCCTGGTGCGCTTCGACGGCGCGCGCTTCGTCGTCTTCGACAAGCGCAACACGCCGGAGCTGCGCAACCACACCATCAAGGCGCTCGTGGAGGATGCCTCCGGCGTGCTGTGGGTGGGCACGGACCAGGGGCTGGTGTCCTACGCGGACGGCCGCTTCGAGCGCGCCCCCGGTGCCTCCGCGCCGCTGGAGGGCGTGCGCGTCGAGGAGCTGCTCGTCGGCGAAGGCTCGCTCTGGGTGGGCACCACCGGGGGACTCTGGCAGGTGCCGCTGGGCGAAGGCGTGGCGCGTCAGTACACGGAGGCCGACGGTCTGCCGGGCTCCTTCATCACCGCGCTGGCGCGGGCGGGCGGTGACAACCGGCTGTGGGTGGGCACCAAGGCGGGCCTGGCGTTGCTGGAGGGCGGGCAGGTGCGGCGCACTCCCTTCCCCGTCCCGGGCCCCGATGAGCGCCCGGAGGTCACCGCGCTCTTCCAGGACGTCGCCGGCACGCTGTGGATGGGGACGGAGACGGGGCTCGTCTCGTGGAATGGCGTGGTGGCCAGGCGCTTCACGACGGCGGACGGGCTGCCGGCCACCGTCACCGCGCTCCTGGCGGACAGCCAGGGCAACCTCTGGGTGGGTTCGCGGCGCGGAGGGCTGGTGCGGCGGGAGGTCGACGGCTTCAGCTCACCGCTGCACGGCGCGGGGCTCGCGGACGCGGAGGTCCTGTCGCTGCTCGAGGACCGCGACGGGGCGCTGTGGGTGGGCACCTATTCGGGGCTGTTCCGCCTGCGCGACGGCCCGTTCGCCACGTACGGCATCCCCGAGGGGCTGAACAACGAGACGGTCAGCACGGTGCTGGAGGACAAGCGCGGCACGGTGTGGCTGGGCACGGTGGGCGGCGGGTTGTTCTACCTGCGCGACGGGCGCATCCACCGCATGGAGGACTTCGAGGGAGGCACGGACCCGGTCATCACCGCGCTGCACGAGGCGCCGGACGGCACGCTGTGGGTGGGCTCCAAGGCGGGCGCGTTCCGCTACGACGGGCAGCGCTTCGCGAAGTCGTCGCGGGTGCAGGGGCTGCCGGACCACGTGGTGACGTCCATCCTGGTGGACTCGCGCGGGACGCAGTGGTTCGGCACGCGGCAGGGGCTGGCGCGCGTTCGCGGTGACGACGTCACGGTGTTCGGCACGAAGCAGGGGCTGTCGGCCGAGCCCATCATCGTCATGGCCGAGGACGCGACGGGCGCGGTGTGGCTGGGCTCCGAGGGCGGGCTGTGGCGCATCGAGGAGGGCAAGGGCCCCCAGCGCTTCACGTTGAAGGACGGGCTGCCCGGCGAGGTGGTGCTGGCGCTGCTGGCGGACGCGGACGGCACGGTGTGGGTGGGCACGGAGACGGGGCTGGGGCGGTGGA
>NZ_JABXEM010000021.1:0-64243 GCF_013372595.1 Myxococcus sp. AM011 | reverse complement strand
GGGTGAGGACGCCGATGACTCCGTGGCGAAACACCGCCACCGCCTCGGCGTGGGACTTCGGGGTGAGGCTCTTCATTTCGCGCGGACTTCCCGTCCCCCCCTCATCCCGGCATGGGCCTCTTGGGAGGGCAGACGCCTACCGTCCCGCCATAGGCAGGCCTTCGAGGACGGGGCTTGTCGGGTGGGACGGACTTCTAAAGCGGGGCGAGCCGAGGGACGCGGAGCGAGTCCCTCAGCGAGCGCGCTCGGCCCCCCGGAAGGCACAGGCGGACAGCGATGGCGGTCCCGTCCCCGGTAGCGCGAAGGCGGCGACTGTCGACGCCGCTCGTGCGGCCACCGCTCGCGCCGTCCAGTCCGTGGGCGCCAAGCGCACGCAGCAGAGCAGCCTCCCGCGCCTGGCCTCCCCGGCCCAGCGGCGGAGGGAGTCCCAGCGCCCGGCGCTCCCCGGCCCCACCACGTCCCACGGACTCACGCGCCTGCGCACCGCCGCAGCCGTCAGCGACTCGAGGCCCCACAGGGCGAGCGCCCAGGCGATGGCTGCGAGCGAATACAGCTTCCTGGCCAGCACCTCTGCGGGCACTACCGTCTGCGACACGCCGCACGCACGGCAGCGGTAGCGTCGCACGCGCAGCTCCACGAGGACGGGCGACGCGCCAGCGTCCAGCGGCCCGCGCACCTGGCGGCTCCGGCTGCCATGCCCATGAAGCCCCAGCGGCCCTCCCACAGGGCGGCTCGCCGCGCCGCAAGCGGCGCAGCTCGCCGGGCGTACCGCCGACACGGACGGCATCTGTGCCGCCCAGGACTTGACGCCGACGCGCGTCCGTACGACTCCTTGGGTGCCTCGCTTCTCTCTCACACGTCAAGCGGGGCGCTCGACCTGTGAGCGTGTTGGCGCACGCTCCAGGTCACCTTTCTCGCACGCGAGCTGGCGAACACCGCCGCGCCCCGTCCTCTCAGCGCCCCGGGGACTACCTCACGCAGCGTGGCGCGCCAGAATCCGGCTCGCTGCTGGACTCCGCGCGACCTGCAACATCCCTTCCCGGCAACCAGCGCGCTCGTCGCGACCGCGATCTCCATCAACCACTTCGCTCAGCAACAGTGGTCGAAGGGCACGCGCCTGACGCTCGCTCCTCGCCGAAGCAACTGGCATGGCCGTGCGTGAAGAGGCCCTCGGAGTTGACCCCCGCGGAGACCGTGACGTCGGCGCGCATCGAACTGGACAAGGAAGCTTCGCGAGTCGTCGCATTGACTCGGCGGTTCTGCGAACTCGTGCGCTCGCGGGGCGTTTCACGGAGAGCAAGGCCAACGCGGTTCTGCAGGTCCGTCGAAGCGTGGTTGGGCGAGGCGCGTGCGTGCGGGGTCCGCGCGGTGGAAACCTTTGCGGAGGGCCTCGAACAGGACGGCGATGCTGTCCGGGCCCCCCCAGGCTCAGGGACACCTCGCGAGTCCCTCGCTCCCTGGCGGCCACGGCGCCCGACCGGAGCACCAGCTCCCCGAGGTACTTGAGGGCGAACGCCCCGACGTCCCGAGATACATGGCAGGGCGAAGGCGCATGAGCCTCCGCATTTCGTCCCCCATCCCGGACATGCCCCGACTCTAGCAGCGAGGGCCTCCACGCGACTCCCATCGCCAACGACAACCCGCATCCTCCAGGCGGAGCGGACGGCTGCCCGGCGGCTCGCCCCTCTCCTGGAGACGACGCCCCTCCGGGCGGGTGACGCCATCTCACGTCCCAGTGATGCCTTCACCGTGCACCGCCGCGAGGAGAGAGACACATGCCCCTGCATGGCAAAGATGAAGTCCGGGACCGACTGAACGATGACGTCTACGCCTCGCCGGACCTGTCCGTCCCGATGCCGAAGTATCGCATCCCGGACGAGGAGCACAGCGCCGAGCACGCCTACGCCGTCGTGCACGACGAGCTGCTGCTGGATGGCAACTCCCGGCAGAACCTGGCCACCTTCTGCCAGACCTGGTCCGAGCCCCAGGTGCACAAGCTGATGGATGAGTGCCTCGACAAGAACATGATTGATAAGGACGAGTACCCGCAGACCGCCGAAATCGAGACGCGCTGCGTGAACATGCTCGCTGACCTGTGGCACGCGCCGTCCGCGTCCACCGCCATGGGCTGCTCCACCACCGGCTCCAGCGAGGCGGCGATGCTGGGCGGACTCGCGCTGAAGTGGCGCTGGCGCAAGCGGCGCGAGGCGGAAGGCAAGCCCACCGACAAGCCCAACCTCATCTGCGGGCCGGTGCAGATCTGCTGGCACAAGTTCGCGCGCTACTTCGACGTGGAGCTGCGCCAGGTGCCGCTGGCCAAGGGCCGCATGGTGATGACGCCCGAGGAGGTGCTCAAGCTGTGCGACGAGAACACCATCGGCGTCGTGCCCACGCTGGGCGTCACCTTCAACCTGCTCTACGAGCCGGTGCAGGAGATCGCCGCCGCGCTGGATGACCTCCAGAAGCGCACCGGAATGGACATCCCCATCCACGTGGACGCGGCCAGTGGCGGCTTCCTCGCGCCCTTCATCCACCAGGACGTCGTCTGGGACTTCAAGCTGCCGCGCGTGAAGTCCATCAACGCCTCCGGCCACAAGTTCGGCCTCACGCCGCTGGGCTGCGGCTGGGTGGTGTGGCGCGACAAGGAAGACCTGCCCGAGGAGCTCATCTTCCGCGTGGACTACCTGGGCGGCGACATGCCGACCTTCGCGCTGAACTTCTCGCGGCCAGGCGGGCAGATTGTCATCCAGTACTACAACTTCCTCCGGCTGGGGCGGGAGGGCTACCGGCGATTGCAGCAGTCGTGCTCGGACACGGCGAATGTCATCGCGAAGGCCATTGAACAGATTGGCCTGTTCGACATCGTCTACGACGGTCGGGGCGGCGTGCCCGGCGTGTGCTGGAAGCTGAAGGACGGAACGAATCCAGGCTTCACCCTCTACGACCTGGCGGACCGGCTGCGTGAGCGCGGCTGGCTGGTGCCCGCGTACCCCATGCCCGCCAACATCGAGGATCTGGTGGTGCAGCGCGTGCTGGTGCGCCACGGCGTCAGCAGGGACTTGGCCACGCTGCTGGTGACGGACCTCATCGCCTGCATCGAGCACTTCAAGCGCCACCCGGTGAGCGCGCCGATGACGCGGGAAGAAGCGTCCGGCTACCACCACTGAGCGACTGTCGCCGTGAGAGACGGGAGCGTGTCCGAGGGGGGCACGCTCCCGTCTTACGTGTCAGCGCGCGTCGCTCCGACGGAGGAAGTCCTTCAGGGCGTCCATGGAGCGTGGGTCGATGGTGCTCGGGTCGGCGGGGGGCCGGGTTCAGGGCCTGCCATTCGCGACGTCCTTGCGCCGCGAAACTCCGTAAGTAATAACGGAGTTCATGGACCCCCTCAAGAAGCAGGGCACCCTGGCTTTCGGGACGCGCTTGCGGCGGCTCGTGGAGCGGATGGACCGGGACGTGCTCGCCCTCTACCGCGCGGCGGGCGAGCGGTTCGAGCCTCGCTGGTATGCGGTCTTCACGACGTTGCGTGACTCCGGCCCACTGACGGTGGGCGAGCTGGCTGTGCGGCTGGGCATCACCCACGCGGCGGTCAGTCAGGTGCGCACCGCGCTGGAGCGCGAGGGCCTCATTCTCAGCAAGGCGGACCCGGAGGATGGCCGCCGCCAGCGTCTGCTGCTCAGCGCGAAGGGACAGCGGACGGCCACGCGCCTCGCGCCGCTGTGGGCCGCCATCGCCCAGGCGGCGGACGAGCTGCTGCGCGAGGGCGCTCCCTCGCTGATGGCGCAGCTGGATGGATTGGACCAGGCCCTGGACCGGCGAGGACTGCGTGCCCGGGCCGGGGAGCGGCTGGGACTCGACACCTCGAATGACACCGGAGACTCCGATGAAGATGCCTAGGCCGTGGCTCGCCGTCCTTGCCTCGCTGCTTCTCCTGGGTGGAGGCGCCTCTGCCCAGTCGAAGGCCGCCCCTCGCATGGCGCCCACGCAGGGGCGGCTCACTCCGGCGGAGTCGGGCGGAGGTGCTCATCCCCATCCGGCGATGGCTCCACCCCAGCCGCCCTCGCGCGGGCCTCTCACTCCAGCGGAGCTGGCCACCGCCCTGGACTCCATCGAGTCGGCCATCCAGCGCTCGTATGTCTTCCCGGAGAAGCGCGCGGTCATCCTCGAGCGGCTGGCTCGAGGCCGGAAGTCCGGGCGGTACGCGGGCAACACGCCGGGCCAGCTCGCGGAGCACATCACCGAAGACTTGAAGTCGGCCAGCGGAGACGGGCACCTGTACCTGATTCACGACCCCGCCTGGTTCGCCGCGCAGCAGGCCGGCCCGAAGTCTTCCGCGGGCGACAGCGCCGAGGCGTTCCACCGGAAGCAGGCCCAGCGTCAGCACCACGGCCTGACGGAGCTGAAGGTCCATCCAGGCAACGTGCGCTCGATGAAAGTCACCGGCTTCATGTGGGTTCGCGACGAGACCGGCGGAGCCTATGACGACGCGATGCGGTTCCTGCGCGACGGTGACGCCCTCATCATCGACCTGCGCGGCAACGGCGGTGGCTCGCACGCGGCGGTGCAGTACCTGGTCAGCCACTTCCTGGCGCCTGACACGTTGTTGATGACGTTCCAGAGTGGCACCCAGCCGCCGGCGCAGTCGCGCACGCTGGAGCACGTGCCCGCGGGGCGCCTGACGGGCAAGCCGCTGTATGTCCTGATTGATGGCCGCGTGGGCTCCGCGGGTGAGGACTTCGCGTACGACGTGCAGCAGTTCAAGCTGGGCACGCTGGTGGGCACCCGGACGGCGGGCGCGGCGAACAACAACGCATTGCTCCCGGTGGCCCCGTGCTTCCAGTTGAGCGTGTCGGAAGGTCGCCCCGTCCATGCCGTCAACCAGTCCAACTGGGAGGGCACGGGCGTGGGGCCGGACCGGGAGGTGCCCTCCGCCGAGGCCCTGGACGTCGCCCTGTCCATGGCACTGGAGGGCCTGTCCCAGCGCTCCGGAGCCACGGCCCCGGAGCTGGCCGAGTACGCGTGGGCGCGCGTCGGCCTGGAAGCGAAGCTCCTGCCCGTGTCGCTCTCCCCGGCGCGACTCAAATCGTTGGCGGGGCGCTATGGCGATATCGAGGTGAGCTTGCGTGACGGGAGCTTGTGGCTCGTGCGTCCAGGCCGTCCGCCCAGCCGGCTGGTGCCCATGACGGAAGACGGCCTCTTCGCCGTCGAGAGCTCGGACAGCTTGCGCGTGAGGTTGCCGGGCAAGGCGCTGGAGCTGTTCTGGGTGACGGAGCCCGCCCCTCGTGTCTTCGCGCGGGGGTAGGGCGCGCGCTTCAGTGCTGCGCGGCGGTGGCCTCGGCGGGGACGGGCGTGCCCGCGTTGCGCTGGACGCGCGGGAAGAACAGGCCCGCGATGAAGGCGCCCACCGCGAAGAGGCAGATGAGCCAGAAGTTGACGGTCAGCCCCGACGTCAGCGCGCCGCTCAATGACCTCAGCATCGCCTCCGGAATGGCGGAGTGGCTGCGCTCGGGGCCGAGCAGCGCGTTGGCGGCCTCGATGGGAATCGTCGGGTCCGCCAGCAGGCGCGACACCATCACCCCGCCCATCAACCCCACGCCCAGCACGCCACCAATGGTGCGGAAGAACATGTTGCTCGCGGTGGCCACGCCGCGCAGCTCCCAGCCCACGCTCGTCTGCACCGCGATGAGCAGCGCCGTGGACGCGAAGCCCAGGCCGACGCCGAACAGCGCCATCGCCACCTGGAGCGCGAGCAGGGGCGCGTCCTGCTTGAGCAGCAGCGCCATCAACGTCGTGCCCACCACCGTCAGCGCCAGCCCTCCGACGATGAGCGGCCGGAAGCCCACGCGCAAGAGCAGCTTCCCCGCGAACACCGCCGCCAGCGGCCAGCCGACAATCATCGGCGTAATCATGCCGCCCGCCACCGTGGGAGAGCTGCCCAGCACCGCCTGCACGTACAGCGGCACGTACGTCGTCGCTCCGAACATCGCCGCGGAGAAGAGCGCTCCTGCAATGGAGGAGATGGCGATGGCGGGGTACTTGAAAAGCGTCATCGGGATGACAGGCGCGGAGGCTCGGCGCTCCACCTGGACGAAGGCCACCAGCAGTCCCAGCGCGACCGGCAGGGCCCACAGGTTCATGCCCACGCCCTGCACTCCGAAGAGCAGCGCCACCACACCGGCGCACAGGAGCGCCGCGCCCGCATAGTCCAGCTGCTGCGGTTTGCGCTGCACCCGCTCGTGGAAGAACGTGACGATGAGCGCGAAGGTCAGCATCCCCACCGGCACGTTGATGAAGAAAATCCAGTGCCAGCTCAGGTACTTCACGATGAGTCCGCCGGTGACGGGGCCCACCAGTCCCGCCACGCCCCACACCGCGCTGAAGGCCCCCTGCACCCGGGCCCGCTCCTCCATCGTGTACAGGTCCCCAATCATGGTGAGCGCCACCGGCTGGATGGCCCCCGCACCCAGGCCCTGAAGCGTCCGGAAGGCGATGAGCATCCCCATGGACGACGCCAGCCCGCTGGCGATGGAGCCCACCAGGAACAGCCCGATGCCGAACAGGATGATGGGCTTGCGACCGTACAGGTCCGCCAGCTTCCCGTAGATGGGCACCGTGATTGTGGAGGACAGCATGTACGCGGTGAAGACCCACGCGTAGCTCTGGATGCCACCCAGCTCCCCCACCACGGTGGGCATGGCGGTGGACACGACTGTCACCTCCAACGCCGCCATGAAGAGACTCAGGGCCAGGGCCACGGTGGTGAGGGGACGGTGGGTATTTCTCATGGTGTCCGGCGTCGAAGAGGCCGCCCACTTCTAATGGGAGCCCTCCGGGGGTGCCAGCATCAATCATTCCGCGTACTTGGAAAGACCAGGAAAATCGCAAACCCCGTGTCGATCTGAGGGGTCCTCGTTCGTCGCCGCTGCAGAGCGGCGATTGAGCGCTCGGTGCATGGCCCGGGGGGGCCCGACGTATCCATTCCTTTTGAACGTCCGGGAGTTTTCATGAAGAGGACATCAGGCATCGTCTCGATGGTCGCCGTCGTCGGGTTGCTCATCGCCATCGGCCAGCGACCCGGCACGTTCCGCGTCGAACGCAGCGCGAACATCCAGGCACCCGCCGAGGTCGTCTTCGCGTTGGTGAACGACTTCCAACACTGGGAGCAGTGGTCGCCCTGGTGGAAGCTGGAGCCCACCCAGCACGTCTCCTTCGAGGGCGCGCCCTCGGGTGTGGGCGCCATCTACGCGTGGCGGGGGGAGCGGACGGGCTCGGGGCGGATGGAAATCGTGGAGAGCCGTCCGAACACCTACGTGCGAATCCGGCTCGACTTCACCGTGCCCATGCGGGCCACCAACACCAGCGAGTACCTGCTCACCCCCACCGCGGACGGCGTGACGCTGACGTGGGTGATGTCCGGGGAGAACACCTTCGCCGGCAAGGCCCTCCAGCTCTTCGCCAGCATGGACGAGGTGATGGGCCGGGACTTCGAGCAGGGCCTGGCCGACCTCAAGAGCGTGGCCGAGGCCCGACGCGGAGTCTCCGCTCCTTCCATGGGGGAGGCCGGCTTTCACGGAGACGCCCTGAACCGCGATGCGGCCCCGGACGTCGTCGTCGCCCGGGACGCGCATTACCCGCACGAGTAGGGCCCGGTCGGGTGGGACTCAGTCCCACGGTGTGGGGCGCGCGGGTATCAGCCGTGAATAACGTGTTTTTGTTTTCAGGTTGATGCTGTTTCAGCGGGCTCCAGCAGCTGCTGTCACATGCCTCAAGCAACCTTGAGGGCGTGTGCTCGATACTGATTCTGGACTTCTCCAGACAACGGCCGAGCCATGCCCACCCGGATTCCCCCACCGAGCCGTCCCGCGACTTCCTCCACGTCCCGTTCCACCGAGTCCGAGTCGCCGCGCCCCGCGTCCAGCGGGAAGGCGGCTGGCGCGCGCGGCCCGGCGGTGAAGGACTTCTTCGACGACGTCCGGCAGACGCGCAACGCGGAGGCGCGGCGTGCACCGGCGGACCATGGGCCCGTGGGGCGCGACATCGTCCGCAAGGATGGGAGCCTCGTCGCCGAGCTGCCCCGGGCCACCGCCGTCCCCATGCCCTCCCAGCCCTCCAGTCGTCCGGGCATGGGCGCCATCCCCTACGACGGAGGCACGACGTTCCGCGTCTGGGCGCCCAACGCCCAGCGGGTGC
The DNA here is from genome assembly GCF_013372595.1 of Myxococcus sp. AM011. Lineage (NCBI taxonomy): Bacteria > Pseudomonadati > Myxococcota > Myxococcia > Myxococcales > Myxococcaceae > Myxococcus > Myxococcus sp. AM011. The sequence goes on along the minus strand of NZ_JABXEM010000021.1, from coordinate 56,056 downwards.
AGGTGGCCGGTGACTTCAGCAACTGGGAGTCGGTGGAGCTCAAGCGCGAGCCGAGCGGCAACTTCTCCCTGGACGTCCCCGGCGCGAAGGCCGGCGAGCAGTACCAGTACGTCATCCAGGGCAAGCACGGCGACTGGCGCTGGAAGGGAGACCCGCGCGCCAACGACGTGACGAACTCCACGGGCAACTCCGTCATCGTCGACCACAAGTCCTACGAGTGGAAGCACGACTGGGAGTTCAAGATGCCGGCCTGGAACGAGGCGGTCATCTACGAGATGCACGTGGGCACGTTCAACGACTCACCCGGCTGGGGCCCCGGCAACTGGCAGAGCGCCATCGACAAGCTGGACCACCTGAAGGACCTGGGCATCAACGTCGTCGAGGTGATGCCCTCGGCCGAGTTCGCCGCTGACTTCAGCTGGGGCTACAACCCCGCCTTCCCCAACGCGCCGGAGAGCGCCTACGGCAGCCCCGAGGACCTCAAGCGCTTCGTCGACGAGGCGCACAAGCGCGGCATCGGCGTGGTGATGGACGTCGTCTACAACCACCTGGGGCCCAGTGACCTGCCCCACTGGGACTTCGACGGCGAGACGTACGGCAAGGGCGGCAGCTACTTCTACACGGACTGGCGCGCGAAGACGCCGTGGGGCGACACGCGCCCGGACTACGGCCGCCCCGAGGTGCGCGACTACCTGCGCGACAACGCGATGATGTGGCTGCGCGACTACCACATGGACGGCCTGCGGCTGGATGCCACCAAGGAGATCCGCCAGGCCAGCGGCGCGGACAACCCGCAGGGCTGGCAGTTGCTCCGGGACATCAACGACGCCGTCAACCGCGAGTTCCCGCAGAAAATCATCATCGCGGAGGACCTGGGCAACGAGGGCGGCCTCACGCACCCGGATGGCGCCAACTTCGACAGCCAGTGGGACGCAAACTTCGTGCACCCCGTGCGCACGGCGCTGACGGCCTTCTCCGACGCGGACCGCGACATGAACGCCGTCGCCCAAGCGATTGGCTTCAAATACAACGGCAATGCCACCCAGCGTGTCATCTACACGGAGAGCCACGATGAAGTGGCCAATGGCAAGCAGCGGCTGCCCAGTGAAGTGGGGGGCTGGGATTCCGGTGGCTACCACGCCAAGAAGCGCTCGCTCATCGGCGCGGCGCTGACGATGACAAGCCCTGGCATTCCGATGATCTTCCAGGGTCAGGAGTTCCTCGAGGACGGCCACTTCCAGGACGGCGACCCGCTCGACTGGCAGAAGAAGGAGTCCTTCGCCGGCATCAACCAGGCGTACACGGACCTCATCAAGCTGCGGCGCAACTGGAACGACAACACCGCGGGCCTGCGTGGGGAGAACGTCAACGTCCACCACGTGAACGACAACGACAAGGTCATCGCCTTCCACCGCTGGGACAAGGGCGGGCCGGGCGACGACACCATCGTCGTCGTCAACTTCGGCGGCAAGCAGCTCTCCAACTACGAGCTGGGCCTGCCCTCCGACGGCACGTGGAAGGTGCGCTACAACAGCGACTGGCAGGGCTACTCCGGCGACTTCGGCAACGCCCAGAGCTTCGACGTGGGCGGCAAGTGGAACGGCAAGGATGGCCTGCCCGCCAGCGGCTCCCTCAACAACCTGGGCCCCTACAGCGTCGTCATCCTGTCGCGGGACAAGTAGGCCTCCACCCGGCCCGGGTTCTCACGTTTCAATACGGTGGCATGTGTAGCGGTGTCGCATGAGTCCATATAGCTGTAATTCTGTATATCATCGATAAAGCAGGATTTCATGATGGTTCCCCCAGGAGGGTTCCATCATGATTTTCTCCCGCCGGGCCGTGCCCGGACTTCGTGCTGTCGCGGTCGGTCTCACGCTGTTTCAGGTGTTGTTCACGGCGCGGGCCGCGCCCCGCAGTGACACGGTGGGGCGCGTCCCGTCACTTGAGCGACAAGGGGCAGGAACCCGTGGGCAATGTCGTGCCCGCCCCGCATCCGGCACAACCGTCGGCATGGTGGGAAACACGTTGGTGGTGGTGGCGCGCCCGGAGTGGGTGTCGGGCGGAAGACCCTCGTGGTCGACCTTCAAGGTGACGTTGCTGAACCTGTCGGACGAGGTGGTGGTCAATCCCGTCATCTCGTTCAGGGTGGGAGCGGGACAGGTCCTCCAGAACAACTACGGCCTGGTGTGGACGCGGAGCGGGGAGGTGGTGTCCGGCACCCTCGTGTCCGAGCGCAATGTCATTCCACCGCGCGCCGCGAGCGAGTTCCGGCTGTCGGTGCAGGGCCAGGCCCAGGGCCGGCTTCCCTTCGACTTCACCGTCAACGGGAGCCCCGCGGACCCTCCGCTCGACACCGAGCCCCCCACGACGCCCAGGCGGCTGCACGCCACGCTGGTGGGCTCCCGGCTCGTCTCCTTGGGGTGGGATGCGTCCACGGACAACGTCGCCGTCGCGGGCTATCGCGTGACGTACACGAAGGAGGGCGGCGGCGGGGCCCAGACGCGCGTGACGACCCGGCCGGCCATCACCTTGATGGGATTGTCGGCGGGGAGCGAGTACCGGGTCTCCGTGGTGGCGCTGGACCTGGCTGACAACGCCTCGGCGCCCTCGGAGGCGGTGAAGGTCCGCACGGCGCCAGCGCTGCCGGACGCGGGGGACTGGGACGTGCCGCGGGCTCCCTTCGTGGACTACACGACGTGGCCCACGCCTCGCGTGTCTCGGTCCGCAGGGCAGTCCGGCCTGGATGGCGTCTTCCTCGGATTCATCGTCGTGCGGCCGGACGGTGACAGGTCGGTGTCCTGGGGCGGAAACGCCCTGCTCGTGGACTCGGAGGATGGCCAGACATACGCGGGGGACGCCACGGTCTCCGACTATGGAAAGCAGGACCTGGACGACTTCCGTCGCGGGGGCGGCACGGTGGTGCTGTCCTTTGGCGGCGCGGCGAACGTGCCCCTCGAAGCCGTGGAGACGGACGTGTCGAGGCTCGTCACGGCCTACGCGTCCGTCCTGCGCAACTACGGCGTGCGCCACCTGGACTTCGACTTCGAGGGGGCCTTCCTCCACGACGACGAGGGCCAGGTGCGCCACCTGGCGGCCATCTCCCAATTGCTCTCCGTCCATCCCACGCTGAAGCTCTCCTACACGCTGCCCGTCGCGGGTGCGCCGGGGGCATTGGCCGGGTTCAACGACGGGGGCGTGAGGTTCCTCCAGCGGCTGTCCTCCGCTGGCATCGAACCGGCGCTCATCAATGGGCTGATGATGGAGTTCGGACCGTCGGCGCCTCCGGATGCCCTGGAGTGCTGTCTGCATGCGCTGCGGGGCATGCACGCGCATGTCTCGGCGGCCTTCCCCCACTGGGATTCGAGCAGGGTCTGGCGGCGGCTGGGCGCCTGTCCCCTGTTCGGCCGCCACGTCGATGGCAGGGAGTTCACCCCGGAGCACCATCGCGGATTGGTGGCCTTCGCCCGCGAGCATGAGTTGGGCTGCGTGTCGGGCTGGGGACAGGGTGCGCAGCACCCCGGCACGTAGCGCGGCGATGAAGTACGACGAGCGTCGTTGACAACATACGATTGAAATCGTACTTTGGCCGCATGACGACGGATGCCATTCCCACGGACGTGGAGCTCGCCATCCTTGGTGTGCTCTGGAAGCGCGGTCCAAGCACCGTGCGAGACGTGCACGAGGCGCTCGGGCGGGAGGACGGCAAGAGCGCGGGTTACACCACCACGCTCAAGCAGCTCCAGGTGATGTCCGCCAAGGGGCTGGTGAGCCGTGACGAGCGCGCGCGCAGCCACGTGTACGCCGCGAGCGTCGCGGAGGCCCGCACCAAGCGCCAACTGGTGAAGGACCTGCTGGACCGCGTCTTCGGTGGCTCCTCGGGTGCGCTCGCCGTGCAGGCGCTGTCGCTCAAGCCCGCCTCGAAGGAGGAGCTGGAAGACCTGCGCCGGCTGCTGGATGAGGACAAGGGGAGCAAGCGATGAGCCCCGTCTGGCTGATGGAGGAGTGGGGGCGCGCGGTGGCCCTGTGGCTGGCTCACGGCGTGTGGCAGACGAGCGTCGTCGTCCTGGTCGCGGGTGGCGCGCTGTGGTTGCTGCGCCGCCGCTCGGCGCGGGCGCGTTATGCCGTGGGGTGTCTGGCGCTGGCTGTGGTGGTGCTGTCGCCCATGGCCACGCTGCTGCTGTCGTCGCCTGTCTCCGCCCCCGTGGAGCAGCCGCTGCTGGCGGCGGCGGAGAGCGGGCGCGCGACATCCATCGTCGAGGACTCCCGGAGGCTCGCGGGCGGCGTGCTGCCGAGCCCGTCCCCCCAGACGATGTCGGTGCCGGAGGACTCCTTCACGCGCTGGCCCTTCGTGGTGGGCGGGCTCTGGCTCGGCGGCGCATGTGTGGCATTGCTGCGCCTGGCCCTGGGGTGGCGGCGGCTGACGCGACGGCTGGTGCGGCCCGCGACGCCCGCCTCCGTGGCGCTGCACCTGCTGGTGTCACACGTCGCCGGACAACTGGGCCTGCGTCGCGCGGTGAAGGTGCTGGAGTCCGCCGTCGCGCCGTCTCCGCTGGTGTTGGGCGTGGTGCGCCCGGTGCTCGTGCTCCCGCGCGGCATGCGGGAGCGGCTCTCCCCGGCGCAGTTGGAAGCGGTGCTGGCGCATGAGCTGACCCACGTGCGGCGCCACGACACCGTCGTCAACTTCGTGCAGTCCCTGGTGGAGGTGCTGTTCTTCTTCCACCCCGCTGCCCGCTGGCTCTCCGCCCAGGTGCGCCTGGAGCGCGAGCACTGCTGTGATGACGCGGCGGTCGGCTTCTGCGGCGACGCGCGGGTGTATTCCAGCGCGCTCCTGGGGCTGGAGGAGCTGCGGCAGGCGGGCCCGGTGGTGGCGCTGGGCGCGGGCACGCAGCCGCTGGCGGAGCGGGTGCGGCGGCTGCTCGGACAGGCGCCGAGGCGGGAGGTGCCTCGCAAGGCGCGACTGGCCGCGCGTGCCGGCGTGGTGCTCGCGGTGCTGGTGGCCTCCGGCGCGGCCTGGGCGTGGGAGGTGCCCGAGCCGCTGTCCACACCCGCGCGGCCGAGGACCGGGCTCGCGGCGGCGGTGTGTGCGCGGGCTGTCTACCCGAAGGACTTCACCGCCATCACGACCTACGAGAACGATGGGAGCCTCACCCTCAACCGCATCTCCCACCGCATCTCCGTCTCGCGGTGTGGCCGCATCCGCCTGGAGTCGGCGGATGGCCGCTCCCCGCATGTGCTGCTCTATGACGTCACCACGCGGGAGCGGGTGGCCCTGGATGTCAGGGCGCGCACCTACGACGTGATTCCCTCTCCGGGAGACCTGGGGCTTCCGCTGCACCTTCCGGATGGCTGCTCGGAGAGCCAGAAGGACTGCCAGCTCCAGGGGGAGGAGGTCCTGGAGGGACGACTCACGCGCCGGTGGCGCCGCGTCCATGCGCCGCACGACACGATGACGCAGTGGGTGGACGCGGAGCTGGGCTACGCCATCCGCGAGGAGTCCGACCTCTTCGGCACCCTGCGCGTCTCCAACATCCAGTTCGTCGAACAGGACGCCACGCGCTTCGTCATCCCGAGCGACTACCAGGAGGACATCTCGCCGTAGCGTTGGCCGTCGTCGGTCCGCGACACCCGGAAGCTGGAGCGTGGGAGCGTGGCTCCCCGCTTCGGCTCCGTTCCCACCCGAGCACGTGAGCGTCGCCGCCTTCTGGTGCGCGCGTCGATGCGGGGTGGACGCATCTCCCCGCCCATCCTGTGTCCCTTCACGGCGGATGCGCCGGGCCTCCCGTGCCCGGTGCGTCCCGGCCGGGCCCCCGTCGTCCATCCCGAGGTCCGCGTGAAAGTCCTGTGTCTGCCGTGGCTCGTGCTTTCCCTCGCGTGCGCTGGAACCGGCGCTCCGCGCGTCCCGTCCGCCTCCGCGCGGGCCCTCGTCGACTTCTTCGAGCAGGAGGCCCCCGCCTTCCACCAGCGCCTGCTCGGGCCCCTGGCGCCGTTCCTCGACGAGAAGAAGGGCCCTGAGCCGCTCCCGGTGGAGACCGGGAAGCAACTCGCCGGACTCGTCGCGGATATCGACGCCCGCTTGCGGCTGCCGCCCATCCGGAAGCGCTCGGAGAAGGCCCGTGCCCTGGTATCGCGCCATGCGCGGGTGCTGGGCCAGTTCGCCGAGGTTGTCGTGGCCCCGCATTCGAGCACTGAACTCAGGGACCGGGCGATGGCGGAGAACGCGCGCTGGGTTCTGGAGCACGAAGGCCCGGAGGCGCGGATGGTGCTCTGGGCGCACAACGGCCATGTCTGCATCGCGGACCGCGGGGGCTCGTTGTCCATGGGCCAGCATCTGCGCGAGGCCCTGGGCCCAGGGATGTATGTCTTTGGATTCGTCTTCAACCAGGGCTCCTTCCAGGCCGTGCACATGCCGAGCGAGCCGAACGAGCCGCGACGGGGCGTCATCCCCCATACCGTCCCGTCCGCGGAAATCGGCTGGCTCGATGGAACCCTCGCGCGGGCACGGGTGTCGGCGTTCGCCCTGGATTTACGGGGCCTTCCCCAGGAAGGCGGCGTGTCTGATTTCTTCGTGCGGCCCCGGTACACGCGCAATTACGGGGCCGTCTTCAGCAAGGACATCCCGCCCCGGGTCGTCCGGGCCGCCGTGGCGTATGACGGGCTGCTCTTCGTGGACCACACGCAAGCGGCGATTCCCACTCCCACCGGACGGCGCCTTCCTCCGGGACAGCAGGCCCAGGGCGCTCCTTGAGCAGGATGTTTTCGCGACCATGTCTCGCTTTTCGTAAGACATCTCCGGGGCACCTCCGTTGAAGCGGTGAGTGGAGCCGTCACGGCTCCGGTCCGGTGTGCCTGTCGCGCGCCGGTCCTCATCAACGGGAGTCGGAATCATGTTGAAGAAGGTCGTCGTTTCATGGTGCCTCCTGGTGAGCGGTGTGTCCCTGCTCGCCGCGTGTGACAGTGCGCCGGAGAAGGCGGAGGTCATCGACTCGCACAACCCCGGCACGGTGGTGCTGCTCATCGAGCGTGAGGGCGGCGAGGGCCCCTATGTGGAGGGGACGCAGGAGCGCTTCAAGGTCACCGCCTCGGGAGAGTCCTTCAAGGCGGTGCGCTGGAGCGCCAACGCGGGTTCTGTCGCCGCCGAGGCGGAGCGCGTGACGTGGACGCTGCCGGAGGAGGGGACGGCGTCGCTGTCCGTCTCCGTGGAGACGACGTCGGGGAAGACGGCGGAGGGCCTGTTCAACTTCAACGTGGTGGCCGCCGCTGTCGCGCCGGGGACGACGATTGACGCCGGGCCGGACATGACGGGCGTGCTCTGCGAGCTGGCCTTCGACAACACGGGCAAGGGACACCTCGTCTACACGAACGAGACGCACAAGGGCCTGTGGTACGCGACGTGGGACGGCACCACGTGGACGACGGAGCAGATTGACGGCCCGGGCTTCAACAACGGCGGCACCTACGTCCTGAACTGGAACATCGCCCTGACGCTGGACGTGGCGAGCGGGACGCCGCACGTCGTCTACCTCAAGGGGCCGGGCCTGCCCGGCACGACGGCGGCGAACTGGCGGATGACCTATGCCACGCGCGTCGGCGGCAACTGGGTGCGTGAGGAGGTGGACCCCGCCAACCGCACGTCCTACACGCGCGTGAGCGTGGCGCTCAATCCGAACCAGGGCCTGCAGCCCGTCGTCGCCTTCAGCGATGGCTCGCTCGGGACGGGGGTCCGTGTCGCCACCCGGACGGCGCCTGGCACCTGGGCCATCGCCCAGCACAACACCGCGATTCTCATGGGCGACATCAACTTCGACGCCTCGGGCTCGCTGTACATCCCCTACAGCCCGGGCTCCGGCACGGAGTCCTACGTGGGGGTGCGGCCCGGCGTGGCGACGGACATCTTCCAACTGGACGGTGTGAACCGGAACAACACCCTGTGGCTCTCCGCGGTCTGGGGCCCGAGCCAGCACCTGCTGCTCCTGTCGAGCGGCGCCCTCGACGGCACCAAGAGCGCCCTGCAGGACCTCACGGTGAGGGCGCCCTTCACGACCAGCACCCTGGTCGCCTCACCGGTGGATTTCGAGAACGACGCGAACGACCTGACCTACGGCGGGGGCAAGCTCTTCATCGCCCAGCGCCATGCGACGACGCTGGAGCTCATCACCCCGGATGCGCGCGGCTATTGGACATTCACCCAGTTGGGCACGGTGCAGGAGGGCTCGCGTCCGAGCGTGGCGGTGCGCCCCACGGACGGCACGCCGCATGTCTGCTACCAGCGCGACGGCAAGGTGAGCTTCCAGTAGGCGGCAAGGCCTGGTCGCCAGCCCCGATTCGCGGGCTGGCGTGCCCGGCGCTCAGGCGTGGGGAATCGACGTCGTCGGATTGCCCGGCGTCAGCGCCGTCCTCGGCACCTTGAAGGTGAAGGCCGAGCCTCTCCCCGGCTCGCTCTCCACGTGGATGCTCCCGCCGTGGGCCTCGACAATCTGCTGGGTGATGAAGAGGCCCAGGCCCATGCCTCCGTAGTTGCGCTCGGAGACGGCGCGCACGAAGCGCTCGAAGATGCGCTGCTGCTGCGTGGGGGCGATGCCGATGCCCTCGTCCCGCACGGTGAGGACCGCCACCGTGTCATCGGCGCGCAGGCCCAGGTGGATGGGCTTGCCCGCGCCATACTTGAGGGCGTTGGTGAGCAGGTTCGTCACGGCCTGGTCCATCCGCCGCCGGTCCCACATCCCCTCCACGCTGGGGGGCGCCTGGACGTCCAGGTGACACCCCGCGGCGGCGGCCTGGTCTCCGTGGCGCGTCGCCACGTCGCGCACCAGGATGGCCAGGTCCATGCGCGTGGGCTCCAACGCGAGCCGGCTCACGTTGATGCGCGAGACATCCAGCAGGTCGTCGATGAGGTCGGCGAGCTTGCGCACCTGCCCGCTCGCCGAGGCCAGCTCCCGCACGAGCCGTCCGTCCGCCAGCAGCGCCTCCGGGTTGCTCTCCGCGATGCGGCGCATGGCGGACAGCTTCAACTGGAGGGGCGTGAGCGGCGTCTTCAGCTCATGCGAGGCCACGGACAAGAACTCGTCGCGGGCGAGCAGCGCCTCGCGCAGCCGCTCCAGCTCGCGCGTCTCCTCCGCCTGCTTGCGCTGGGTGAAGTCCCGCGTCACCTTGCCGAAGCCGCGCAGCTCCCCGCTCTCGTCGAAGAGGGCGGTGATGACGACGTTGGCCCAGAACCGCGAGCCGTCCTTGCGGATGCGCCAACCCTCGTCCTCGAACCGGCCCAGCCGGATGGCGGACTCCAGCTCCCACGCGGGCTTGCCCCAGGCCACGTCCTCCGGCGGGTAGAAGACGCTGAAGTGCTGGCCCAGGATTTCGTCGGCCAGGTAGCCCTTGATGCGCTCCGCCCCCGGGTTCCAGCTCGCGATGTAGCCGCGCACGTCCAGCGTCAGGATGGCGTAGTCCGTGACGCTCGAGATGAACAGCCGGAGCTGATCCGCGGTGTCCCGCTTGGAGTGGTCTCCTGGCGAGTAGGTGATGCCTCCATCACCAGAGTTCACGAGGTGGTCGTGGTCGTCGCCCAAGATGCTCCTCTTCCAGCCTCCTAGGAGAACACGTCAGTGTTGGCTTGCAAGCGTGTGTCTCGTTCTTTCGTCCAGTAGACGAAGGCCCCGTCCCCCGGGTGGCGGTGGACGGGGCGGAGGCCTTCCTGCCCGACAGTGTGGTCCGGACACGGGGTGAGGGCAGGCGAGGGGGCCTCAGGCCACCGCGCCTTCGCTGAAGGCCCGCTCGATGAGCGCCTTCATCGGGGCATGGGCGGGCAGGGTGCCGAAGCAGTTGCCGTGCGCGCCGCCGAGCCGGGACTCGCAGAAGGCGTCGGCCACCTGGCTGTTGCCCGCGCGCAGGAGCAGGGAGGCCTGGAGCGCCAGGGCCAGCCGCTCGACGACGAAGCGCGAGCGCGTCTCCAGCGTGGCGGTGTCCGAGAAGTCCTTGGCGATGCGCGCCAGCTCCGCGTCGAGCGCGGGGTGGCCGCCCTGGGCCGCCATCAGCTCCTGGAACAGGGCCTCGCGGCTCGCGGGCTCACGGGTGGCCGCGCGCAGCACGTCCAGGCACTGGATGTTGCCACTGCCCTCCCAGATGGAGTTCAGCGGCGCCTGCCGGTACAGCCGCGCCAGGTTGGCCTCCTCCACGTAGCCGGCGCCGCCCAGGCACTCCTGCGCCTCGTTGACGAAGGTGGGCGCGCGCTTGCACACCCAGTACTTGCCCACCGCGGTGGCCATGCGGGCGAAGGCGGCCTCCCGCTCGTCGCGGTGGCTTGCGTCCACGGCGCGGGACACGCGCGCCGTCAGCACGGTGTGGGCCTCCGACTCGAGCGCCAGGTCCGCGAGCACGTTCATCATCAGCGGCTGCTCGATGAGCCGCCGACCGAACGCCTTGCGATGCCGCGTGTGGTGGATGGCCTGCACCAGCGCCTGGCGCATCAGGCTGCTGGAGCCAATCATGCAGTCCTGGCGCGTGAGGGCCACCATCTCCAGGATGGTCGCCACGCCCCGGCCTTCCTCTCCGACCATGAAGGCCACCGCGCCCTGGAACTCCACCTCCGAGCTGGCGTTGCTCCAATCCCCCAGCTTGTCCTTGAGCCGTTGGATTCGGATGGCGTTGCGCGTGCCCTCCGGCGTGAAGCGCGGCAGGAGGAAGCACGACAGCCCGCCCTCGGCCTGGGCCAGGACGAAGAAGGCGTCGCTCATGGGTGCGGAGAAGAAGAACTTGTGCCCCACCAGCGCGTAGGGATTGCCCGCCCCTCGGGCGCCCAGCTGGTGCGCGCGCGTGCTGTTGCTGCGCACGTCGGAGCCGCCCTGCTTCTCCGTCATGCCCATGCCGATGGTGACGCCCTTCTTCTGCTCGGCGGGCTGGAAGCGCGAGTCATACGCCGTGGATGTGACGAGCGGCAGCCACTTCTCCGCGAGCCCCGCGTGCGCCCGGAACGTGGGCACGCACGCGTACGTCATCGTCAGCGGACAGCTGGTCCCCTGGTCGGCCTGGTTGTGGAGATAGGAGAGCGCCATGCGCGCGACGTGGGCGCCCACCGTCTTCTCGTGGCGCCACGCGAAGTTGGGGATGCCATGGGCGACGGCCGCCTCCATGATGCGGTGGTAGGCCGGATGGAACTCCACCTCGTCCAGCCGGTTGCCATAGCGGTCGAAGGGCTTGAACTTCGGCTTGTTCTCGTTGGCGGTGAAGCCCAGCTGCATCAGCTCGCCGCCCACCAGCGGGCCGTACTTCGCGATGTCCGCCTCGGCCCAGCTTCCACCCTCGCGTGCCACGGCCTCGCGCAACGGGAGGTCTGTCTTCCAGGCGTCGTACACCAGGGGGGGCGCCTGATTGGTGACTTCATGGGTGACGAAGGTCGTCGCGATGGGGTCGGAAGAACTCATGGTGTGAGGATAGGCGAGCGGCCCAGGCTCCGCGAGCGCGACGTCCGCGGTGGAGCGCCTCTCCGCGCGCATGCCCCGCGTCCCAGCGGAGCGGGCGGGACTCGCACGTGGCGTGAGCACCCGGGCATCAGAAGTTCACCGTCACCACCAGCGTGTCGGAGTAGGCGCCCGCCGCGACGCTCTGCTGGGCGGGGACCCGGCCGTGGATGGGGACGGTGATGTCCAGGCCCAGCAGGGGGAGGACCGGGCCATACCGTGACGTGCCGGCCGTGTTGTTGCCCCAGACCACCAGCCGGGAGGGGTCCAGGTAGAGGTTGTAGGCGAGCTTGCTGGAGGACGGGCCGTTCATGAGCCGCGTCGTATAGCTGTTGGAGCTGCCCTGGCTCAGGTCGATGGTGACGGGCGTGAGCTGGATGATGGTGCACCGGAAGGTGATGCTCCCCATGGCGTCGAGCGGCAGTGTGGAGGTGCTGGTGTAGTTGAGGAAGCTCAGGCCCACCACGTTGCGAACCTCACAGACCGCCTGGGCACTCGCGGGAGCCAGCCCGCACAGGCCCGCCAGCAGGAGCGCACGGGGTCGTATCGCGTCACCGTGCAGCCGCATCCACGCACCTCACCGTTCCCAGGTCGATGACCTTGCCCGCCAGGGATGGGACGTCCAGCGTCGCGGCGCATCGTCCTCCGGGGTGGATGACGCTCGCCGCGTGCTTTCCCGCGGGCAGCCCCACCAGCTCGAACTCGCCATTCCTCCCCACCGGAGAGCTGAGGCGCGCGCCCGCGACGTCCACCCGCAGCTCTCCATGGGCGGGTGTGCGCCCTTCCGCGTCGTCCGCGAGCACCAGCCGGCCCCGGAACGCGCGCACCGCGTCCACCTGGAAGTCGAGCACCACGCCTCCGCGCCGCCACGGCGCCACCAGTCGCTCCGTCGTCCGGAGATAGACGTCCAGCGGCAGGTCCTCGTCCGTGAGCGACAGCCGGTTGGCCCCGTAGGACTGGAGCCGCGTCACCATCAGCTCGCCCCGCGAATCCGTCCGGCCGATGAGGTGGTTGTCGAGCCGCACGCCGACGCCCTCCACGCCCTCCACCCGCACCAGCGCATACCCCTGGTCCACCGCGCGGGTGGGACGCAGGCGACCGCCGAGCGCCACCACGCCCCCGGAGACCTCGGCCGCGCCCACCAGCACGCCCTGACGCCACTCCAGGCCCGCGGTGTAGCGGCCCACGTTCGTCTCGTACTCGACGCGGCCGAGCGCCTGGTGGTGCAGGCCCGCCTGGCCCTGGACCTGGAAGCCCAGCCCGCCCTCCACGGGCACGCCTCGAGAGACATCCGCGGTGGTGAGGCCGCCTCCCCGGTGCTGGGTGTGGCCCAGCGTGCCCGTCGTCCTCGGGTCCAGGATGGTGTTCAGGTACACCATGCCCTCCAGCGAGGACGGGCCCTGGCGCTGCTGGCCCCGACTGGCGGAGAACGAAATCAGGGTCCGCCCGCTCAACTGCGCGGAGGTGGACGCGCTCAGCCACGTGGACCAACCGCGGTTCCTCCAGCGCGTCACCAGCGCCTGCCCGCCCAGGCTGACCCGACCGCCGAGCGAGACGAAGAGGTTGCCACCCGACTCCAGCCGCGGGTGCGGCGCGTCCTGGGCAAGGCTGCTGTGCGCGTAGCGCGCGCTCATCGCCCGGCCGAAGACAGAGCCTCCCAACCACCGCCCCTGGACCGAGTACGCGGCGCCGGCCGCCACTCCGGTGTGGCGCTCCGAGCGACTGATGGCCTCGGAGAGCTCCATCTCTCCGAGCGGGAGCTGGAACCACTGCACCGCGCCGGTGCTGAGCAGGTCAGTGGACAGCTCCAGCCGCACGCCCGGCGTCAACCAGGGCGTCGCCCCCAGGCGGAAGGTGCCCAGCAGCAGCGGCCGTCCGTAGTCGAAGCTGCGCGTGCCCACCGACTCGCGCTCGATGCCCAGGGACACGTGGTAGTCCGCCACGCCCGGCGACAGCAGCTGCGCGCCCAGCGAGTACGACGCGTTCACCTCGCTCACGCGCCCGAAGGCGTCGCGCACCACGTAGCGCGTGGTGCCGTCGCCCCGGGGCACGGTGAGGTTCTCCAGCCGGTAGGGCCCCGGTGGCAGCTCGGTGCGGCGCACCAGCCGGTTGTTGACGTAGACCTCCAGCGTGGACGGCGTGGTGACGTCGCCCGCCAGGTCCTGCACCGGGTTGCGCACGAAGTACGGGTTGAGCTCGAAGGAGCGCATGACGTGGAGGCCCGCCACCACCGCGCCACCGCCGAGCACGCCACCCTGGCCGGTGGCCTCGCCCGCGACGGCGCGCACCATGACCTCCGGAAAGTCCACCGACAGCTGCGTCAGCCCCCGCAGCGGTGTCGCGCCGGGACTCCACCGCCCCTGGCTCGTCAACAGGCCCCGGCCCACCGACGCGCCCACCTCGCCGAACAGCGCGACGCTCGTGTTGCGCAGGTGCGCGGCGTAGTTGACGAACCCGCTGGGGCTTCCGGTGACGGCGTAGCCTTCGGGGGCCTGGGTACCCAGGTCGATGCGCGTCGGCGTGAAGGCGGAGGATGGCAACTCGCAGCGCAGGCTGGCGGTGCGCTCGTCGAGCTCGAAGCGTCCCTGGGGTGCCAGGGATTGCAGCGAGACATAGCCCTGGCCCGAGATGACCTCCACGCGCCCCCCCAGCCGCGCCAGGTCCACGCCGCCCTCCTCCAGCGTGGCCGCGGGCAGCAACACGTCCGTGCCCCTCAGCAGCGGGAAGGCGTCACCCAGGGGGACGCCGTTCAGCGTGAACTCCACCACGATGGGAACGAGGTGCCCGGGCTCGGCCGAGGCCGCGCGCGCGGGCATGCACATGAAGCAAGCCACCAGCGCCAGGGCCAGCGCGCCCCCTGGAGCCCCCCTTCGCGAGTGACTCATGGAGACTGCGCGGGCCCACAGGGCTCGGAGGCGCTGACGGGCGCGCTCTGCCGGAACACGCCCCGGTCCGTCTCCACCTCCACCTCCAGCGAACGGATTCGCTGGCAGTGCTCGGCGGAGGTGTCCAGCGCGAACACCTGCGAGCCTCCGGGCAGCACGTACCAGCCCACCTGGTCCTTCTCCACCAGCGACTGGCCCCGCGCATCCAGGCCGCGCACCCGCGTCTGACGGATGAAGAAGTTCACCGTGCCCGGGTTCCTGACGCGGAAGTGGAACCGTGACTGGCGCAGGTCCACGTCCTCGACGCGGCCCTGGACGGCCTTGAGCTTGGGCGCGACGAACACGGGGATGGAGACGCGGGTGAGAATCTTCAGGCCCATGGCGGGCGGCACCGGCCCCAGGGGCGGCATCTCCTCGATGACGAGCCGGAAGGGGCGCTCCGTGTCTCGCGGCGCCGAGGAGATGCCCACCCGGATGGGGCGGGACTCTCCCGGCTCCAACGTCAGCATCGACGGGAAGAAGAACAGCTCCTGCGTCGGCTCCAACGTCATGCGCCCGTCTTCGTCCTGGACCCAGGTGTGGACCGAGGCCTGGAAGCGCGTGGTCTCCGTGCCCTGGTTCCGCACGGTGACCACCACGCCCCGGGCTCCGGTCTCCAACTCGAGACGGACGGGATTGACCTCGAGCGACGCGGCGAGCCCCGTCCCGGGGAGAACCCAGGTGAGGCCCACCATCAATCCCAGACACCGGGCCCAGGAAGAAAGACGGATGCGCATGAGGGTGGTGTCCCGCGTCAGAAGGTGATGGTGGCGACGACGGTGTCGTTGTAGGTGCCGGAGGGGACGTTCTGCCCCTTGGGCACGGTGCCGAACACCGTCACGGGAGTGGACAGGCCCGTTCCGATGTAGGGCAGGCCCGTGCCGGCCGTGTTGCCCCAGACCACCAGGCGCGTCAGGTCCTGGTACAGCGTATAGGACAAGAAGTCGTTGGACGTGGTGCGCAGCATCCGGCGCAGCGGCACCGCGTCCGTGGAGCCCGAGTCGGCGTGCGCGCCCTGGCCCAGCGTGACGACCGCGGTGCCCAGCAGGGTGCACTGCACCGTCATCGTCCCGGCGCCGAGCAGGTCGATTCCCGCGCTGCCGTTGATGAGCACCGGGTCGTAGTTGCCGAAGTTGAGCGTGCCGGAGTTGATGCTGCACGCGGAGTTCACCGTGGCCGTCACCGTCAGGTTGGCGGTGGCGGTGGCCGCGTCCGCGGAAGGCGCGAGGGTGAGTGACGCGGCGACGGCGGCGGTGGCAAGGGCACTCTTCAGGGTTGTCATATGGACAGCTCCAGCAGCGAGAAGGCCGGTGCATCCCGGTTGGCGTCTGGCCATTGCAGACTGGGCGCCAACGTCGTGGACGCCAAGGCCGCCTGTCGGGCATCCCCGCCCACTGCACGCTCCCGGCGTGTGATTCGAGGCAGAGCTGGTGGAATGCCCTGACAGTCTTTTCACTGGACGGCGTGCACCTGTCCGTGGAGGGCATCCCCCGGCCCGAGGAGCCCAGGCGGGCCCGGGCCGGGGAGACGCGAGCGGTGCGGGGCAGGGAGGATGACGACTACCCTTCCTGGGGCCCGCGCTTCCCAGGGCTAGGGGAGGAAGGCGCCCTTCACCGCGTCGAGCGGGGGATTGGCGCCCGTCACCGGGTCGGTGCAGCCCTGGTTGAGGCTCCAGATGATGGTGCCGCCGAAGCCGTTGGCGCGCGCCCAGGCCCCCTTGGCGGCAATCGCTTGCGGCGAGTCATAGGAAATCCAGCGCACGGTTCCATCCACCACCGGCGTGGTGAATGTCACGTAGCTGGACTGCGCCTGGGCATCCCAGTGATACGTCCCGCCCATGGCGGACAGCTCCAGGATGCGCCCGTAGGTGAAGTCATTGTCGCTGCCCACGTAGTCGGACCAGTCCGTATAGGGTTGATAGGGGCCGGTGATGTGGCGCCAGGCCATGCCATAGAATGGCAGCCCCATGCCCAGCTTGGCCTTGGGGATTCCCGCGGCCACCCAGGCACTCAGGCTGGCGTCCACGGAGGTGGGGTGGGTGCCCGACTCTCCCATCAGCGCGGAGGAGTACCAGGACGTCCAGCCGCCCCACGGGCCCGTCATCTCGTAGGTCATGACGTTCATCTGGTCCAGGTACGGCACCAGGTTGGTGAACCACGGGTCGGCGTCCTCGGGGAAGTTGGCGTTGACCCAGCCCATGGGGAAGGTGAGGAGCATGCCGGGCCGGGCCGCTCGCAGCTCTCGCACCAGCGCGAGCAGGAAGGGCTTGTCGGCGGCCTCCACCGGCTCCCAGTCGATGTCCAGGCCGTCGTAGCCGAAGCTGTCCATGGCGGCCAGGAGGTTGCGCACGAAGCGGGCGCGGTTGGCGTTGGACGCGGCACCCACCCAACCGTCGTGCTCTCCGGAGCCGCCCACCATGATGAGCGCCTTGCGGTTGGCCGCGTGGGCGCGGGTGGACAGGGTGCGGGCGATGGCGGGGCCGTTGTCGTTGTCGAACTGGGTGTTCACCGTGCCGTCGGGATTGGGGGTGACGCGGCCGACCATGATGTGGGTCATCGCGCTGAAGTCGACCTTCTCCGGCGGATACAGGTCCGCGTTCCAGCCGGTGTAATAGCCAGACACCCACAACCCGCCGGACGGCGGCGCGGTGACCCGGATGGGCGCCGTCGCGGACTTCGTGGGGTCCGCGACGCTGGTGGCCACCAGGTGATACGTGCCCACCTGCCGGGGCGCGGTGTAGCGGCCCGCGGCCGTGACGGAGCCGCCCGTGGGCCCCTCCTGGATGGACCAGGTCACCGCCGTGTTCGAGGTTCCCGTCACCGTGGCGATGAAGGTCCGGGAGGTACCTCCGGTCATGGAGAGGGATGCGGGGGAGAGCGTGACAGTCACGGCGGATGGGACGCTCAGGCCCTCCACGCGCAGCTCATCGAAGTAGAGCGTGGGCAGCGTCACGCCGCGCCCTTCCTGGAGCACGACGCCCTGGATGCGCGCTCCCGGGGGCGCGAGCGCGGAGAGCGGCACGTTGCAGGTCACCCAGGTATTGGCCTGGATGCGCCCCCCCGTGCAGCGCGCACCCAGGTCCGTGCCGGCGGTCAGCAGGTCATCCGCGAAGGCGCGGACCTTGACCGCCGCGCCCGTCCCGGCCGTTCCGCCGTGCACGCGCAGGATGAACACGGCGCTGGAGTCGGCGACGCGGGAGGGCGTGTAGAAGAACAGGGCCTCCTCGGCGCCCATCGTCGCGGAGATGGAGTAGCGCCCCTCCGACACCGGAGAGGGGGCCACGAGGGAGTGTGTCGTCCAGGAGGCGTTCACCCAGGGCGACGTCATGGCGTCCCGGTAGATCCAACTCGTGGCGAACGAATCCACCTGCGATACCGCGGAAGGCTCCGGCTCCGTCGCGCCCGCACCCCCGCTCCAGAACAAGAACATCCCCAAAGCCAACCAACCCACCCACCGCGACCTCATGTGTGTGCTCCTCTCGAGGCCTCTCTGGCACCGCGCACACCGCACCGCGGACATGACGCGAGTCAGGGGCCACGAAGCCTGTCCGGGATGGACGGGCCACGGGGCAAGCTGGGGTGACGCGTCCCCGTCAGCAAAGCCCGACGCGGGTCCCTGTTGAGACTCGCGAGTCGACACTCCGCGCGGAGCCTGTCGAAAGGGACTAAGGCCAATCCCTTACATGCCTGTGTGACAGACGGCTCGACTCGCACCTGTCCACGGGATTGGACACCGCGCGAGGGGATTGTCAAAGCCGGTGGACAGTCCCGGCCCGGAACGTGCCGCGTGTCACCCTGGAGCCACCGCTGGCGTGCCCCCTGCAATGTCGGCACGGGTGTTGTCTGATTTGGGGGTCCGATGAAGCGCCTGGTGCTGTGTGGCTTGCTCGTGTTTTTCGTGGGGATGCCCCGGGTGACGTTCGCGCAGTCCATGGCCCCTCCGGAGACGCGGCTCCGGGGGAGAACGGGCGCGACGGAGCGGGCCCTCGTCGATGGCAAGCCCGAGGGTGAAGGGCCGTCGCGTCCCGAGAAGTTGCAGTACCGGTTCTGGGACAAGGCGGTCTCCAATGTCTACTTCGGCCACGACACGATATCGGCGGCCGACTACTTCACCTTCACCGGCGTGTCCGAGGAGGGCAAGAGCATCACCGCGAAGCTGCTGGGGTTCCGGGTGCTCTACAACGTCCAGCTCAGCCTCTATGCGGCCATCACCTCCACGGAGACTCCGACGCCGGAGGAAGGCGAGCCCCCCGCGGCCTCGCGCGAGGGGAATCTCGAGAACTTCATCCAGGCGGGTGGCAACGCCACGTTGATGGCGGAGGTCCCCCTGCTGGCTTATTTCGGAGCCGTCTCGGATGAATCAGGGTCGCAGGACCTCCTCTCGGTGAGCCTGGCTCCCGCCCTCAACCTGGACGTCGCGGCCATGGGCGCCACCTCGAAGGACGGCGTGAAGGTGGGGCAGCTCGGGCTGCGCTTCTTCGGGCAGAAGTCCGCCATCGACAATGGAGACATCGCGGTGTCGCCGTAGGCCGCGGCTTCACCGCAGCAGGGAGCGGGGCGTGGGCTCCAGCAGCAGGGACTCGGGGGCGGCCTTCAAATATTGGAGCAGGGCGGGACGCACGGTGTCCGTCCATCGGCGTGAGCCGGCCAGTCGCTCGACGTGGGCCTGGTACTGCTCCCGGCTCGCGAACACGGTGAACGCGACGAGCACGTGCTCTCCCTCGCGCACGGGGAGGGCGGGGAAGGTGTTCGGGGCGTACTCCGTCTGGAACAGGGCGAGCGGCGCGCCACCCGTCTCGCGCAGGACGGGCACGAGCTGTTGCTCGACGAAGCGCAGCAACCCGGCGTCCAGGGGGGCGTCACGGTGGAACATCGTGACGAGGACGACGGAGTCCGGCGTCGAGGTGTTCCCCTTGTCGGGCCGCTGGGCGCTCGGCGGGGGGAACCCTCGACTTCCGGTGACGGGGCGCAACAGCAGGACATTGCTCGAGTCCAGCATCGTCGCGTTGGCCGCTTCGCGATGGGCCTTCCACACCGGCCCTCCGTAGAAGCGCTTCAGGGTCTGTTCGCGCGACACCATGTCCGGGAAGCCGCGCACCCAGACGAAGCGCTCGGACCGGGCCGAGTCCCGGAACTGTCCGACGAGGTGGGCGCCCTCGGCTTCCTGGCTCTCGATGAACTCCCGCTCGAACAGGTCGATGAGGACGTCGCGCTGGCCTGGGCGCAGCGTGTACTGCCGCAACTCCAGCACGGCACAGCAATCACGGGACGCGGGCTTCACGGCGGAGGCTCCTGTCGGAGGCGTCCTCGGACGCGCACCCGCCTCGCACGTGAGCAACAACAAGAGCGTGAAGAGCACAGGTCGCATGGGGCCTTCCGGTAGCGGGGTATCGGAAGGCACCGTACGGGCCATCTAGGACAGTTCCGGTCCTGATTCGGACCGTGAAGTCCGCGGCCGTCTCAGGGCACGTAGGCGATGCAGTCTATCTCCACCAGCAGTCCGGCCTCGGGGAGCGCCGCCACCTGCACCGTGGTGCGGGCGGGACGGTGCCCGGCGAACACGCGCTCATAGACGGCGTTCATCCGGGAGAAGTCCTTCATGTCGACGAGGAAGACGCCGCAGCGCAGGACGTGCTGGAGGCTGGAGCCACCGGCGAGGAGGATGCGCTCCAGGTTGCGGAGGACCTGCTCCGTCTGCGCCTCGATTCCCTCGGCCTGCTTCCCGGTAGCGGGGTCCGTGGCCGCCTGTCCGGACACGAGGAGCAACGAGTCCAGCCGCATGCCCGGAGAGTAGGGGCCCACGGGCTTCGGCAATCCAGGCGCGGTGACGGGCTGATGCTTCGTCGCGGTCATTTTATTCCTCCATGAAACCCAACGAGGCCCGCAGCCTGCCACTGTCGTGTCCAAACCCTTGGCGTTTCTTTTTGGAGGCGTCAGCCAGGACCCGGTGGGGTCAAAGCGTGATACAGCCGGATGCAACACGCGCATGCTCGCCAGCCGTGGAGCCCCCCGCGCGTCAGCCCGTGCCACGCGCACGGGTGTGGAGGCTGAAAGATGCAGTCTAGATGCGTCTCGCAACGCCTGGTCGTGGTGCTCTGCTGTGCCTTCGTCGCCGCGTGCGAACAGAAGCGCGACCTGCCGGACTCGGCGCAAGCCGTGGCCCTGACCCGAGCCTACTTCCCGGAACTGGCCACGGAGGAGGCGCCGTCGAAGGTCTACTCCACCTCGGAGGTTCCCCTCACCGTCGCGGATTCCCGCGCCCTCACGTCGCGGCTCTCCGGGAGCGGGACGCTGGAGTTGACGACGCGGGGCCTGCTCTTCCGCATCGAACAGGGGGCTTCCGCCGATGACGCCGGGGCCCTGCGCCGCGAGCGCACGGAGGTCTTCGCGGGCCCCCGGCACTTCTGGTTCCCGGTGGGTGCTTCCGCCGAGGTGAGCCAGGGCTGGCGCTCCTCGCGACTGGAGGAGGCCTGGGTGGTGGATGGCTCCGAGCCGTTCCACCGCGCGGAGTACCACGTCACGCTGCCGCCTTCGGTGACGCGCCTGCGGGACGTGGGCGAGTACGTGGAGTTCCTCGACACCGACGGGCAGCCCGTCCTGCGCTTCCATCCGTCCGAGGTGCGCGATGCGCGGGGCGAGTCCCGACGCGGCGTCACGCGACTGTCGGGCGTGCGCGCGTCCTCGGTCGCGAACGTGTTCGACGTCGAGGGTGTTCGCGTGAGTCTCGTCACGGAGGTGGCGCTCGCCGGACTCGCCGCGCCGCTGGTGGTGGACCCGGCCTGGTCGTCGACGGCCGGCATGGCGACCCCGAGAGCGCAGCACGCCTCGCTGCTCCTGACGGATGGCACGGTCCTGGTGTCGGGAGGGGTCAACAGGCTGGGCTTCGTGTCCACCGCGGAGCGGTTCGACCCGGAGCGGGGGACCTGGGCTTCCGCTGGGAGCCCCGGCATCCAGGGCAATATCGCGGTGGGCGTGATGCTGCCCACGGGACGGCCGCTGGTGATGACGGACGGCAGCCAGACGGGACGCATCTACGATGTCCAGACGAACACCTGGACCGCCACGGGCGCGATGTCCGCGCTGCGCAGCTTGCCGTCGGTCACCGTGCTGCCCTCGGGCAAGGTGCTCGTCGCCGGTGGCTCCAACCTGGCGACGGCGGAGCTCTACGATGCCGCGACCAACCTCTTCACACCCACGGGTTCCATGGCGGTCGTCCACCGTGCTCACGCGGCCGTGCTGCTGAGGGATGGACGGGTGCTGGTGGTGAGCGGCTTCAGCAACGTCATCCCGGGCGAGGTCCCCCAATGCGAGCTGTATGACCCCGTCTCCGAGACATGGTCTCTCGCGGCGCCTGTCCTGGTCCCTCGGCACTACGCGACGGGGACCCTGTTGCCGGATGGCCGGGTGCTGCTCGCGGGCGGCTTCGCGGCGGGAGGGGTCACCAACCACGCGGAGCTCTATGACCCCGTGGCCAACACGTGGACCGCCACGGAAGCGCTCGGCTTTCCGCGCAATGGCCACTCCGCCACGCTGCTTCCCGACGGCAAGGTGCTCGTCGCGGGCGGCGCGGACGCGGCTCGCAATACCGAGGTGGTCTCGGAGCTGTATGACCCCGCGACGGGGACCTGGAGCTCGGCCGGGACGATGGCGGTGGGGCGTGAGAACCTGATGGCGACGCTGCTGCCCACGGGCCAGGTGCTGGCCAACGGCGGCTACCGCTCCAACCCGAGCCTCACCTTCTACGCCGACGCCGATGTCTATGAGGAATCCAGCGACGTCTGGGCTCCCGCCGGCAATCTCGCGGCGTCGCGCGCTTCCAGGGCGGCCGTGCTGTTGCCCACGGGGCAGGTGCTGGTGGCTGGAGGCCGCGGTCCGGGAGGAGTGCTCGCGACGGCGGAGCGCTACACGCGAGCGAGCAACACCTGGGCGCCCGCCGCGTCCCTGGCGACAGCGCGTGAGCGGGCCTCGATGAGCCTGTTGCAGTCGGGCCGGGTGCTCGTCGTCGGCGGCGCCAATGGCGCGGGTGCGGTGGCTTCGGCCGAGCAGTATGACGCCACGGCCAACGCCTGGACGCCCGCGGGCGCTCTGGCCACGGCCCGAGATGGACACACCGCGACGGTGCTCGGCTCGGGCCAGGTGCTCGTGGTGGGCGGCGCGAGCTCGGCGTCGGCGGAGGTGTATGACCCGGCGACCCATGCCTGGAGCGCCGCCGCTTCGGCCTCCACGCCGCGCTCGGGACATGCCGCCGTGTTGCTCAACGACGGCCGTGTCCTCGTGGCGGGCGGGCAGAACGCGGGAGCGCTGCTGGCGTCGGCGGAGCTGTATGACCCGACCACCAACACCTGGGCTCCGGCGGCGAGCCTCGCTCAGGGGCGCGAGTCCTTCACGCTGACGTTGTTGTCCTCGGGCCGCGTGCTGGCATCGGCGGGCTCCACGCTCGCGGCGGAGCTGGCCTCGGCGGAGCTGTATGACCCGGTCTCCAACACCTGGACTCCGGCGGGCTCGCTCGCGGGGGCGCGCGCCTTCCACTCCGCGGTGCTGTTGCCGTCGGGCCGCTTGCTCGTCGCGGGAGGCCAGGGCGCTGGAGGCGCGGTGCTCGACACCGCGGAGCTGTATGACGGCACGACGAACACCTGGAAGCCGGCGAAGAACCTCGGTGGGCCCCGGGCGCGCTTCGCCGCCGTGGTGCTGCCCACGAGCGAGGTGCTCGTGCTCGGGGGAGAGTCCGCGGCCAATACGTGGCTGGCGAGCTCCGAGCTGTACGAGGACACGGGGGCGCAGCCCGCCTGGCGTCCGGTGGTGACGGGGCCGGACGAGGTGCTTCGTACGTGCTCCGTCCGAATCAATGGCACGGGGTTCCGAGGCATCTCCGGGGCCAGCTCGGGAGACTACAAGGACTCCGCGACGGACTTCCCGCTGGCGCGGCTGCAAGGCGTGGAGGGTGGTCGGCTCTGGAGCCTGCCGGGGACGGACCTGTCCGCCACGGGCGTGACGGTGACCATTCCCGCCAGCACGACGCCCGGCACCTATGCGCTGTCCGTCTTCGCCAACGCGATTGGAAGCGGGCGACTGATGACGGTGCTGCAGAACACCGCGCCGGTGGCGCAGGCCCAGACTGTTGCCGCGCCCCATGGCACCCCGGTGGCGGTGACGCTGGTGGCCACGGATGCGGAGGCGGGTCCGCTGACGTACGTCATCGTCACGCCTCCCGCGAATGGAACGCTGAGCGGGACGCCACCCAACCTCACGTACACGCCGAACGCGGGCTACTCCGGCCCGGACACCTTCACCTTCGTGGCCCGGGATTGCGGACTGGACAGCAATACCTCCACGGTGGCGGTGGACGTGGCGGCAAACCCTCCGCCGGTGCTCACCTGTCCCGCGGACCAGGTGGTGGAGGCCCAGGACGCCTCGGGGGCCGAGGTGACGTATGAGCCCGCGACGGTGACGGACCCGGGTGCGCCGACTCCGCCGGTGGTGACGTACTCGCCCCCGTCGGGAAGCCGGCTGCCGCTGGGTGAGACGACCGTCACGGTGACGGCGGTGGCCTCGGATGGCGAGCAGGCCACGTGTACGTTCCGGGTGACGGTGCGCGACACGACGGCCCCGCCGCCGTTGACCTGTCCGGACAATGTCCGGGTGCGCTCTGACGGGCCGGGTGGCTCGCTGGTGACGTACACCCTGCCCACGTCGACGGACTCCGTCTCCGGACCGGCGACAGTCACGGCGTCGCCCGAGTCGGGCTCGCGCTTTCCTCCGGGCCAGACGCGCGTCACCGTCACCGCGACGGATGCCGCGGGGAACTCGGCGCAGTGCACGTTCGAGGTCTCCGTCCAGGCCCAGGTGGTCTCGATTGCCGGAGGTGGCTGTCAGTCCTCGGGGGGCGGCGCGAACGCGGCGCTCGTCGTGCTGTCGGTCCTCGCCGTATGGGCAGGCCGCCGTCGCGGCCGGGAGCAAGGCACCCCGTGAGCCTCCTGAATCCTCTCATCCGACTCTTCAGCTCGAAGGACCTTCCCTTGCGTGAATCGGCACGGACTTGTGTGCTTGTCGCCGCCCTGGTCGCCACGGGCGCCTCGGCGCAGACGCTCTCCAGCCCCTTGGTTGCTTTCGACGCGGAGCGCTTGCGTCTGAGCCCCGCCGCCACGGACTCGTTGATGGTGGACACGGGCCGGGTGCTCTCGGAGGGCGGCTATCGGCTCAGCCTCCTCGCCAACTACGAGCGAGGCATCCTCCTGTTGGAGGGCAGTGACGGGAGCGAGCGCTCCATCATCCACTACCGGACCTCGGCCTGGCTGATGGGCGCGTGGTCTCCGGTGGACCGTTTGGAGGTCTCCGCGCGGCTGCCCGTCATCATCTCGCAGGGTGGGCATGGCGCGAACCAGTTGGAGGGAGTCGCGGAGCCCTCGTCCGCGGGGCTCGGGACGCCCGAGGTGGGCGCGCGCTACTCGCTGCTGCGGCGCGAGGAAGGTGCGCCGTTGTCCCTCGCGGTGGGGCTGGACGTGGGGCTCCCGGGTGGACGGGCGAGCGCCTTCGGCCGGCAGGAGCACTGGGCGGGGCTTCAGTTCTCGCCGCGAGTCTCGCTGGGGCGCGAGGTCGGGATGTTCGCGCTGGGCGCGAGCGTGGGCGCGCGGATTCGTTCCACGGAAGTGGAGCCGGGCCGCGACGTGGGCACGGAGCTGGAGCAGTCCGTGGTGGTGGCGACCCGTGGAGATGGCCTGCGCGCCGAGGTGGCCCTGCAGGTGGCGGAGTCGCTGGTGCATCCGGACGTGGCGGTGGAGCTGCTCGGAGGCGTGAGGCTGCCCATTGGCCTGGGCTTCGAGCTGAACGCGCTCGCCGGGCATGGCTTCACGGACATCCCGGGGACACCGTCGTGGCGCTTGGGTGCGGGAATCGCGTGGGCGCACAACCCGGCGCGCGAGGACGTCTGCCAGGGTGGACGCAAGCACACGCCCGAGCAGTGCCCGGACTCCGATGACGACGGTGACTCCGTGCTGAACAAGTCGGACCGTTGCCCGCTGGAGGCCGGGTCGCCGGACAACGCGGGTTGCCCGGACCGCGACTCGGATGGCGATGGCGTCGTGGACCGGCTGGACAAGTGCCCGAACCAGGCTGGGAGCGCGGAGACGAACGGCTGCCCTGACTCGGATGGCGATGGCGTGCCGGATGCCGAGGACAAGTGCCCGAACGAGAAGGGCACCGTGGAGAACCAGGGATGCCCCGCGCCCGCGAAGGACTCGGATGGCGATGGCGTGCCGGACGACTCCGACAAGTGCCCGGACGAGAAGGGCACCGTGGAGAACCAGGGATGCCCCGCGCCCGTGAAGGACTCGGACGGCGACAGCGTGCCGGATGCCGACGACAAGTGCCCGAAGCAGAAGGGGACCGTGGAGAATCAGGGTTGCCCCGAGCCGGAGAAGGCGCCGGCGGAGGAGCGGCTCTCCCTGGCGGACCGTCGCATCACCTTCCAGGTGGGCCTTGCCCAGATTGAGGGCGAGGGTGCGAAGGTGCTCGACGAAATCGCCGAGCAGTTGAAGGCACGGCCCGGCGTCGCGGTGCGAATCGAAGGGCACACGGACAACACCGGTCCGGAGGACCTCAACCGCACGTTGAGCCAGGACCGCGCGGAGTCGGTGCGCGCCTACCTCATCCGCCGGGGTGTCGAAGGCTCGCGGTTGGAGGCCAAGGGGTACGGCCCGGCCCAGCCCATCGCGTCGAACGACACGCCGGAAGGACGCAGCGAGAACCGCCGCGTGGAGTTCGTCATTAAGCGGTGAGCCGGTGCGCAGGGAGTCGCGGGGCCCACGTGCCCCGCGATTCGCTGGGGCCGAGCACTCGAGCCGCTGTGCTCGGCCCCGGTGGACCGTGAGGAGGCGGGATGGACCGGCTGGACGTCATGCGGTTGTTCACGCGCATCGTGGAGCGGCGCAGCTTCACGGTGGCGGCCCAGGACCTGGAGCTGCCGCGCTCGACGGCCATGCAGGCCATCAAGCAGTTGGAGTCCCGGCTCGGCGTGCGACTGCTCCAGCGCACGACGCGGCACGTCCGTCCGACGCTCGACGGAGAGGCCTACTACCCCTGGGCCCGGCCTGGACGAGCACCGGACCCGTGTCCGTCTCACTCGCAGGGGTTGCCGTTCAAGGTGCAGTTGAAGGGCTGCCCCAGCCCGGTGGTGGTGAAGCCGAACTCCTTGCTCGCGCCCGCCTTGATGACGGTGTTGTGGCTGACGGGAAGGAACGTGTAGTGGTTCCCGTTGCGCGTCATCGTGGAGGAGAACGGGTTCTGCGCCGTCGTGCCGGCCGGCAAATCGAACTCCAGCTGCCACCCGCTGACGTTCGTCGTGCCCAGGTTCTCCACCGTGTACCGGCCCGTGTAGCCATTGGCCCAGACAGAGCTCATGGCGAAGTGGGCGACGAGTCCAGAGGCCGCCGCCGGGGCCGTGGTCGCGATGACCGCCGCGCTCGGCACCGACACGTTGCCCGCCGCATCCCGCGCGGTGACGGTGAATGAGTACGCCGTGGCCGGGCTCAGGCCGAGCAGCGTCACACCCAGGCCCGTCGTGGTGGCGGTCACGTTGCCGCCGAGCCAGGCGGAGTAGCCGGTGACGCCCCGGTTGTCCGTGGCCGCGTCCCAGGCCAGGGTGACGCTGGTGGACGTCACCGCCGTCACGCGGAGATTGGAGGGGGCGCTCGGCGGAGTGGTGTCGGGAGGCGGCGGAGCACCGACGCTGATGAGGAACAGCGACGGCGCCGTGTCCGTCCGCGTGGTGTCCACGCCATGGCCTCCGGAGTAGTCGAGCGTCTCCGCATGCGCCCAGTCGGAGATGGGCGTCCCGCTGATGTCCAGGTGCTTGTACGCCGAGCCGGACCAGCCGAACTGGTAGACGCGCGAGGGCTCCGAATAGAAGTCGGCGTAGGGCGCCGTGTCCGTACCCACCTGCTTGCGCAGGACGTTGTTGAAGAAGACGTTCTGCGGCCCCGTGGCACCGGACCACTTCACCGCCTTCTTCCCCGCGCCCCACCAGATGGGATACCAGTTCGAGTCATCCGGGCCGCCGCCGCCTTCCTCGCCGCAGTGGGCGTTGCAGTTGCCGGAGCGGTGCGCGTACGGAACGGCGCTGACGTTGCGCTCGAAGAGGTTCCTGCGCTCCCAGCCGCCGTGCAGGTTGAGGTCGGAGTCGAAGTCGTTGCCGATGACGACGTTGTTGGACGCGGACCACTGGAAGGTGAAGTGCCGCAGGTTGCGCGACGTGTTGCCGGCGTAGAGGGAATCCCAGACGCGGGAGCCTCGGAAGTAGCCGTTGCCGCCCTTGCCCTTGTTCCACGCTCCGTCGAACACGTTGTCGACAATCTGGAGGTTCTTCGCCTCCTCCGTGACGATGGGATGCGAGCCCGTCATCTCCGCGCGGATGCCTCGCACCCACGAGTCCGCGGCCCACTTGAAGACGATGCCGTGCATCTCGTACGCGGGCGCCAGGTTGCCGTAGTTATGGAGCGCGGCCGATGCGCTCACCCCCGGCACCTCTTGCGTGAAGTACAGGTTCTCGATGCCGACGCCGACGATGGGGTCGACGAGCGGAGCCGCCTTGGAGTCGTACACCGTGCCGTCGATGGCGGATGAGCCGTCCGAGGTCGACGTCACCGGCACGTCGTATTCCAGCGGCTTGTCCAGGGTGAGCGTCTTGTTGCCCGAGTCCACGGCGACGATGCGGAAGAGCTGCTGACGCATGTGCAGGTTGGACAGCGCGTGCTCGGTGGGCAGCGCCTGCTGCTCCGCGTAGAAGGCGCGCGAGTTGGCGGCGCGGATGTTGACGAGCCTGCCCACGGCCAGGGCGGAGGAGTTGGCCGCCAGGTACACCACCGTGTCGCCGGTGCGCGCGGCGAAGCCCGTCTCGCCCGGCTTCGCGCGGAGCTTCACCCCGACCTTCCAATGGACATTCGCGGTGCCCTCGAAGATGTCGGCGCGGTTGGCGGGGGCCGTCTCATGGTCGTCGTCGTACGCCGTGTGGACCTGGCGCGACTGCACCCGGAACAGGCCCCGTCCGGGCCACAGCCAGCCGCCCTTGCCCTCGCCGTAGGTCATGGCGTCCTCGTCCCAGTCGCCCCCGTCCGACGTCAGCGTGTCGTAGCGGGTGTTCACATCGGGACGGAACACCAGCTTCGTGCCCGTCACCGGAGAGGAGCTCGCACCCCGGATGATGACGTAGTTGGCGTCCACCGCGAGCTGACGGGAGACGTCGAGCTGGCCCGCGGGCAGCGAGAGCAGGGAGAGCTTCGTGAAGGACGCGCCAGGTGAGCACGTCGTGCGCAGGTAATCGATGGCGGCCTGGAGGCCGGCCGTGTCGTCCACGCCATCATTCGGAATCACGCCGTGGTTCGTCGCCAGCTCGGCCGGTGTCACCCGGCACGCCGAATCCGGATTGATGTCCGACTCACCTGGCAGCTCCTGTCCGCCCCGGTAGCCCGCCTTGGACCAGTCCGGCAGTCCGGTGATGGGCGCCCGCCGATTCGCGGGCGACAGGTCCAACACCGTCTGGGCCCAGCCAGGCGTCGAGCCCAGCACGGCCACGGAGGAAAACGTCAACAACACCAACCGGAGCATTCCGGTTCTTCGAGTGAGCATGAACATCTCCAGTCACGGATGTCTGGGTGGCGTGTTTCGCCACTGATACGGATTTATCCGAGAATAAACGGAGATGCTTGAATAACGTGCTTCAGGCGACGGCCACGTAGGCGGCGACGGCGACCATGCAGGCGCCGAACGTCCAGCCCTGGATGCGCAGGGCTCGTGCGGAGCGGAAGCGCCCCAGGATGAGCTTGCCTCCGTAGATCCATGGGAAGTGACACGCCACGCAGACGACGAGGAAGGCGGCGGTGAGCTGCGCGGCCTGCGAGAGCATGCCACCCTCCGGGTTCAGGAACTGGGAGAACATCACGAGAATCATCGAGTGAATCTTGGGGTTGAGGGCCACGGTGAAGAGGCCCTCGACGAAGCCGAGGCGCTCCGGTTCCTTCTCCGCTCCGGCGGGTGTGCTGGATGCGCGGAAGAAGCCCCACGCGAGGTAGAGCAGGTACACGACGCTGCACCAGCGCAGGATGCCGTGCAGCGGGGGAACCCCTTGCAGCGCGCGCCCCAGCCCCAGTCCGTAGAGCAGGCAGAGGGCGACGTTGGCCACCTCGAAGCCCGTCCAGAACGGCAGCGAGCCCCGGATGCCGAAGCGTCCGCCCGCGGTGGCGAGCACCGTGTTGCCGGGTCCGGGACTGAAGACCATCGGCACGGTGTAGCCCAGGAACATCACCCACACTTCAGCGGGAATCATGACGAAAGCCCCCACGCGCCCCTGTCGTCGTGAGGGGGCGCGAGTCGCCACACAAACTCCATTTCGAGTCGAACCCCCAGCGAGCTATCCTCACGCGCTCGATAGAGGGAGCTCATCGAGCATGCGCCGCATTCCACCGCTCGGCGCCCTGCGGGCCTTCGAGGCCGGGGCGCGACACCTGAGCTTCACCCGGGCCGCCACGGAGCTGCGCGTCACCCAGGCGGCCATCAGCCACCAGGTGCGCCAGTTGGAGGACTGGCTCGGCGTCTCGCTCTTCGAACGCCGGGGGCACGCGCTGACGCTGACAGCGAAGGGACAGGCGTACCTGCGCGAGCTGACGCCCGTGTTCGAGCGCCTGTCGGAAGCCACCACGCGGCTGTACGAGGCGGAGCAGGGGCCCCTGCGGCTCACCGTGTTGCCCTCGTTCGCCTCGTCCTGGCTCCTTCCCCGCCTGGAGGGCTTTCGTCGGCTCCATCCGGATATCGAGCTGCACCTGAGCAGCGCGTCGGAGCTGTGGGACTTCCTGGACGACCGCTTCGACGTGGGCATCCGCTCCGGGCTGGGACGGTGGACGGGGCTGAAGGCCGAGCAGCTCGCGCCGGAGGTGCTCGCGCCCCTGTGCAGTCCGGCGCTCGCCAGGAAGCTGCGCTCGCCGTCGGACCTGGGCAAGGTGCGGCTCCTCCATGACACGCCGAAGGATGGATGGCGTCGCTGGCTGGATGCGGCCGGTGTCGACGGCGTGGACACCGGGAAGGGCTTCGCGTTCAACGACGCGGGGCTGGTGCTCCAGGCCGCGCGGCAAGGTGATGGCGTGGCGCTCGGGCGATTGCTGCTCGCCGCCGACGACCTGAAGGCGGGGCGGCTGGTCCAGCCCTTCGCGCAGGTCCTCCCCAATGACTTCGGCTACTGGCTGGTCCACCCCCGGCCCCTGTCGAGCCGCCGGGATGTGGTCGCGTTCAAGGCCTGGCTGCTCGCCGAGGCCCGGGCCACGTCGAAGGCCGTGGGACTGCTGCCCGAAGTCGCTCGGAGGCGGGAGTAAACCTCCTCGCGCCCGGTTACCCTCCCTCGGAGGAAATGACCCTGCGCCTCGATAAGACATCTTCCGTTGTAGCTGTCATCTGGTTGCTGGTACTTGTCCCGCAGGCCCGCGCCACCGATACGGTGGGGATTCGCAAGGCGGGAGCGCTGGTGGTGGAGACCGGCACGACGAAGACGCCGTCCGGCGAGACGCTTCGTTACGAGCTGGGCACCTTCTATGTCCCGGAGAACCGGACCTCGAAGCGCGCTCGTGTCATCGGCATCGGATTCGCTCGCATCCGCGCGGCGAAGCCCACCGGTGCTCCGCCAGTGTTCATCCTCCCTGGCGGGCCAGCGCGCTCGTATCTCAACGCCTTCACGGACCACGACGACGCGGCGAAGAGCCAGCTCGAGGGAATCCTTCCCTACCGGGCCGTGGGGGACGTGGTGGTGGTGGACCAGCGGGGCTACTCGCCGCGCGGGGAAATCCTGACGGTGTCCCGGCGGGCGCAGCCGCTGGAGCAACCGCGCTCACTGGCCGCGGATGCGGAGGCGATGGTGGCGCTGGCCCAGGATGCGGTGGCGGCCCATCCCGACAAGGACCTGTCCGGCTACAACCTCGTCGAGTACGCGGAGGACGTGAAGGCGCTGAGCAAGGCGCTCGGCTATCGGCGCATTTCGTTGTCGGGACAGAGCTTCGGCTCGCAGTGGAGCCTGGCGGTGATGCGGCTGCATCCCGAAATCGTGGCGCGGGCGCTGCTCTCGGGCATCGAGCCGCTCGACAACAGCCATGACATGCCTTCGCACATCTTCGCGTCCCTCCAGCGCATCGCCTGGGACGCGGACCGCTCCCCCGCGCTCCGGCCCTATCTGCCCCGGGGTGGGGTGATGGCGGCATTGCGCGCGGTGCGGGAGCGCCTCGCCGCCGGGCCCGTCGAAGTCACGGTCCAGGACGCGAAGACGGGGACGGCGCGAACGGTGGTGCTCGGCCTGGAGGACTTCCAGGGCGCATTGCTCAGGCCCGCGGCGTCCTGGCCCGCCTTCGTCCTCTCCCTGTACTACCGCCGTTACGACGACTGGGCGCGAGAGGTCCTCGCGGAGCGTCAGGACGTCGAGGAACCCGTCCGGCTCATCGCGCCACTGATTGACAGCAGTCTCGCCGTGTCCGCCGAGCGCCGACATCTGTTGAAGACCGACGCGGGCCTGGAGCTGCTGGGCGCCGTCGACTTCGATGCGCTGATGGCCTCCGAGGAGGCGTGGCCGACGCCCGATATCGGTGATGAGGTGCGCCTCCCGGTGCCGAGCCCGATTCCGGTGCTCATGTTCCACGGGGACTGGGACACCTCGACGCCCCTGGAGAACGCGCTGGGCCTGCTGCCCTGGTTCTCCAACGGCCGCGTCATCCAGGTCCACCGGGGCGCGCACCACACGCGGGCCCCCGTCTTCGCGAAGTACCCGGAGCTGCTGGCCCAGGTGGTGAAGTTCCTCAAGACGGGCGACACCCGCGGGCTCCCGGTGCGCGTGGAGTTGCCCGTGCCTGGCTTCCAGCCTCCCTCATTCCCTCCGCCCGGGCAGTGAGGGCGGGAGGTGCGCGGCTACTTCGCGGGGGCCGCCCCCGGGGGACAGTGGATGCCCGAGGGCGTGGACCAGAGCTGATATTCGCCCGTCTCGTCGCTCGCGAAGAAATAGACGCGCGAGCCCAGCCGCGCGAAGCCGTCCGGCGAGGAGCCCCAGGTGCCGGGGTTGATGTCCGCGAGCTGGCCCGTGGTCGCCGGTGTGCCTCGGGTGAACCAGGGCTCGGTGAACAGGCCATCCTTTGACGCGCTGAAGAAGACGGAGCCGTCTCCCGTGGCGAAGAGGGACGAGTTGGAGTCGTCGCTCAGGTCCAGGGGGTGATGGAGCAACTGCGTCCCGGCCGTCGTTCCATCCGTCGCCCACAGCGACACGTCCCGGGGCGCGGGGCCGCTGCCGCCGATGGCCATGGAGAAGTAGAGCCTTCCTCCGGAGCTCGTCGTCCGCTGCAAGTAGGGCGTCGCGTCCGGCAGGTTCGCGTACAGGTTGGGCAGGGTGGTGATGCGTGTCTTGCCTCCGCCGCTCAAGGACACGCGCTCGACATGCAGTCGCTTCGTATCCGTGGACTGCGTGGCCAGGTAGACGGACGAGTCCAGCACGCCGAGCAGGCTGGTGGAGCGGCCGAACGACTCCAGCCGGACGGTCCCCGCGGTGGTTCCATCCGTCGTCCACACCTCGTCGTTGGGGCCGTCGTCCAGCACGAACAACCCCAGGTTGCCCGCCTGCGCCACGTGGTGGACGTAGGTGCTCCGCGCGTCCAGCTTCTTGACGGCGAACGTCCCGGCGGAGGTGCCGTCGGTGCGCCAGAGCGTGGTGCCGTGGGGCTCCGACGACAGGAACAGGTGCAGCGCCGCGCCCACCTTCAGCGAGGTGAAGCGGACCTCGACATCCGACGGAAGCACGGCCACGCGAAAGGTGCCGGCGTCGGTGCCATCCGAGCGCCAGACCTCACGACGCATGAACGTTGGTGCGGGGAGTGACACGTTGCGAACGAAGACGAGCAGCCCGTTGAGCGAGGTGAGGTGTTGCAGAGAGACGCCATCCATGCCGGGCGCGAGCTCCTTGACGAGCCGGGTTCCTCGCTCCGTCCCATCGCTGACCCACAGCTCGTTTCCGGTGGCGGTGTCATCCAGCTCGAAGAAGACCTGGTCGCCCACGGCCACCAGTCCGCCCAGGCGGGGTGGGCCGCGCATGGAGGGTGGAAACGTCCTCACCCGCGTGGTGCCGGATGACGTTCCATCCGTGCGCCAGAGGACGGCGCTGCCGTCGTAGAAGTTGGTGCCGAAGTAGAGCACCCCATTCGCGTTGACGAGCTGGTCGGTCCCAAGGAGCTGCCCACTGATGATGACGGGGCCCGTGCCCGGGGGAGTGATGACCTTCAGGCGCGAGGCGACCCCGGAGGGGCAGGCCCATTGCTTGACGTCGCGTCCGTCCGCGCCCGGCGGCATCCCTTCGGTGCCAGGGGAAACTCCGCACCCCGCGAGTCCCAGTGCCAACAGAGCCCATCCATGTCTTGCCCGCATGTCTTCTCCTCTCCGGCCTGAAAAAAGGCATGGGAGGGTGGGGTGCCTGACCTGGACTGC
Source organism: Myxococcus sp. AM011 (assembly GCF_013372595.1). Taxonomy (NCBI): domain Bacteria; kingdom Pseudomonadati; phylum Myxococcota; class Myxococcia; order Myxococcales; family Myxococcaceae; genus Myxococcus; species Myxococcus sp. AM011. Next base: position 22,198 of record NZ_JABXEM010000021.1, on the reverse strand, counting down.
CAACGTGTGCTTCGGGGAGGGGCCCGCGTTCACGAGGCGCCTTCCCGTGCGCGCGGGCCCGCGGCCTGGACGCCGCGGCCTCCGCGACGAAACAGATGTGACTGAATGGCATCTCCATCGGAGATGCCGCTTTGAGTCGCCGACGTTTGGTGGCCAGATGGGGGCCGTCGCCGACAACAGCCTCGAGCGGAGGACCTCGTGTCCACGGATACGTTTTATGTGCGGGTGGGAAAGACAGTGGGACGCGAAGTCACCATGCACTGCCTGACGGGTTTTGGTGGCGGCCCGAGGGACTTCGGTTCGGGCAGGGCCTTCGCCCTGATGCTGCTCCTGGATGCGAAGCGCCGCGCGAGTGACATCGATTATCTGGTGAGGGGGGCGCCGAAGGCGGTGGCGAAGGCGCGGGTGGCCCTGGCGAAGAAGGCGGAAAAGGCCGAGTCGCCCCTCCATGCGGATGCGGGCGCCGCCGTGGTCTGGGAGGAACAGTGGCACGCCGAGCACACGCCGCGCTTCGTGGCGCGCGCCCGCGTCATCGCGCGGCACAACGCGGAAAGCGACGGGCTGCTGTACAAGGCCCGGCGTGAGCTTCGTCCTCTCGAGGAGAAGGGCAAGGGCGCCTTCCTCGATGCCGCGTGGAAGCGGCTTCATCACTTCGACCTCTTGGTGAAGGTGACGGACAAGAAGTATCTCCAGCATCTCGTGGAGGGGCACATCTTCGGGACGACCGCCTTCGAGGCCTGGAACGAGAAGCTCCTGCCTCCGGTGAAGCAGGCGCCTGCGAAGGAGCCGAAGCCCGCGAAGAAGACCCGGGCCGCGAAGAAGTCCCAGACCGCGACGGCGAGGAAGCCCGCGAAGAAGACCCACGCCGCGACTGCGAGGAAGCCCGCGAAGAAGACCCAGGCCGCGAAGAAGACCCCGCCTGCGAAGAAGCCGAAGGGGGCCCGGCGCGGAACATCCAGGGTTGGAGCCTGAAGGGCGCCTCATTCAGCGAGGAGGGGAAGCTCCTCGCGCTCGATTCCATCTTCGAGCCGGAGCGCCTGCGGGAGCTGGAGCTGGCGGTGTTCCCCACCTGAGTCGCGCCCGGGGCCCGCGCGCGGCTCACCAGTCCGCGCCGCTCAGGCTGCTCTCGCGGAGCAGGCCCTCGGGCATCACCGTCAGGAAGCGACGCGCCACCGGGTGCCACGCCGTGGGCACCACGGTGGGGTCCTGGTGGAGCTGCTCTCCCGTCTCCACATCCCACACGGAGGTTCCCTGGTCCTTCGTGCTCGCGAGCAGCAGGTTGCCATCGCACCTGAACTCGCCGCGCGGTCCAGGGAACCAGCGCAGCAGCTTCCCTGTCTCCACGTCGTGAATCATCGCGGCGTCGAGCAAGGCGTCGGCGTCCCCGCCGAAACCCCAGAAGGCGACCGCGCGAGGGCCCACGAAGCAGCGCGGGCCATCCCAGTGGTAGGTGCACTCGCGCAGGTGCTTCAGGGACGGGCCGTCCTCGGACTCCCACACGTTCTCATGCACCCATCGCCGCAGGGAGAAGGTCGTCAGGATGCCCAGCGGGTGCCAGACCCAGCCATCGTCCACGAGCCAGGCCTCGTCCGGGGACACCGTGAGGCCGCAGTGGAAGTAGTCGCGCTCGTGGCGAGGCATGGGCTCACCGGGCTTGCCCCGCCCCCCGGGCTCTCGCCGCGTCAGCAGCTCCCCCGTGGCGGGGTCCGACAGGTCCAGCCGATTCCAGGTCGTCGCGTGGGCGAGGAGCGTCCGGGGGCCGTCGCGGAAGAAGGCCAGGGGAAACTCGCAGCGCGTCTCATGGTACGAGCCCCGGTCCAGCGACATCGTCACCTTGCCGGAGACCAGCTCCAGCACGAGCCCCCTGGCGCCCAGCAGGTTCACCACCGCGGCATAGCGCCCGCAGGGCGAGACGTGCAGCGCGAGCCTGGCGGAGAGGTCGAGTGTCTCCGCGCCCACGGACCCCAGCCGCGTGAGCGAGCCTTCATCGAGGTCGATGCGGAGCAGCTCGCCATGCGCGTTCACCGCGAGCCACAGGGAGCCAGGCGCGGAGCCCAGCGCGGTGACGGCCCGAAGCGACTGGCCCGCGAGCTGGGGGAGTGACTGCTCCCGGTGCTCGAAGTGGAGCCCCGTGGTCCGGGTGCGCACCTGGGGGCGTCCGATGATGCCCATCAACGCGGAGCTGTGTCCCAGCCGCACGTGCTGGCAGTCGGCGCAGATGCTCCGGAACTGCTGGCCGGGCAGCGCCACCCGCGCGCAGTCCTGACAGAGCAGGTCATGGTGGACGCCCTGCCCCGTGAAGCGGACGTGGTGGCCCGCGTCGTCGTCATCCAGGAGGTGGACACACCACTGTCCCGCGTGGGGTGCGGCATGGCCACAGGCGAGCTGGTTCATCGGCGTCCTCCTTCGGAGGTCTTCAAGTCGAGACGGCCCCGCGGACCGCGGGCCTCCGCGTGTGTCGCTGGATGGAGTTGGCCCGGCGCGGAGGGCCGTCGAGCAGGAGGGTGGCTCGAGTTCCCGGCATGAAGTAGCGCTTCACGAGTCGCCCCCAGGCTGCTCGCGTCGCGCGAGCGCTGTCCGGCAAGGTACCCGAGGCAGCGCGACTCCGCATCCGACGCGAGCGCTGGTTCCTCGTGACTCACTTCGCCATGACGGCGTTGCTGTCGCTGTCCAAGGACCTGCGCGCGGGGTGGCTCGGAAACGTCTGTTCCCAGCGGACGGGTTCCGGCGGTTCATCCGCCTGCGGGCTCCGGCGGCACCTCTCCCGCGCGGCGGTCCCGCTCAGGAGTTCGGAGGACGCGGCAGGTGCGCTTGCGCGTGGGCGTCGACAATCTCGACGTTGCGGAAGTCCTGGCAGGCCTCGCGGAAGCCGAGCACGTACTTGAGCGAGCGCGCTTCCTGCGTCAGCTTGTGCCACCACCTGCGCAACAGGTTGGGACCTGGCGCCGCGGGCAGCTCCTGGCCGCTCTCGTTCAGGTCCAGGTAGTGCGTCGCGGTGCGGCCCAGGCCCTCGAACTCGTGCTCGAGCCCCCGCGTGTGCTGGCGCAGCCCCGGTTCGAGCCGCTGGTGCACCGAGTCGGTCATCAGCACGTACTCGGACACCGGGACGTCGTTCTTCAGCATCCGGTGCACGAGGATGACGTCGACACCCGCCAGCTCGGTGAGGTGCTTCACGCGCTGGAAGGCGACCTCACCCGAGTGCGCCACGAACTTGAGCGTCAGGGCGCCCACCTGCATGCACCCGTCGCACTTGCACATGCGGTCGACGATGAGCCGCTCGCGCCGGGCGAGGAAGGCACGGCGGAGGTTGGCGACCTGCCGGGCGAAGGCGGAGCAGTCGTCTCCGACGGCGTAGAAGAACGCCGCGTCCCCTTCGAGCTTCGCGAGCTTCAGCTTGCCGGAGGCGTCGATGAGGGCCTCCAGCAACTGCGCCACGGTGTCCTGCGCGTGCGCGAGGCTGAACCGGTGGTGCTTCATGAACCGGGTGTAGCCACCGATGTCCGCGATGAGCAGCAGCGCCTTCTCTGTCGCCATTCGCGTGTCAGCGTATCGCAGGGGTGCCAGGGAGGCCACCCCGCACCCGGCTCACGCCTATCCGCTCACGACGACGGCGGCCTTGGCCTTCTGCTTCTCCGCCCAGGGCAGGTAGTGCTGCTCCATGAACTCCGTCTTGAAGTCCCGGTACGAGCTGATGGCGCCCAGCCAGGACCAGCCGCGGATGAAGTGCCAGGCGGGGTCGAACTGGTGGGGCAGGAACCCCGCGCGGGCTCCGTGCGGGTACAGGTGGTGGTTGTTGTGCCACTCGCCCGTGATGAGGCCCGGCCAGAGCTGGTTGATGGACTGGTCCTTCATGTTGAAGTCCACGCCATCGCGGCGGCGGTCCTTGCCGCCCCCGTGCCCGTCATAGTTGAACGTCCGCACGCCCACGGCCCACACGCCGGACCAGCCGAAGAGCGCCAGCGCCAGCCCGTGTCCGCCGATGAGGAAGAACAGGCCGTACCAGACCGCCCAGTTCGCCAGGAAGTGCGCCACCGTCCAGGCGGGGTGACAGAGCGAACCCCACTTCTGGTACTGCTCATAGCTGTTCACGTGGACGCCCGTGTGCTCCACCAGCTTGCGCAGCTGCGAGTAGTCCTTGGCGCTCAAGTCCCTGCGGATGCCCTGGTGGTTCACATCCGCCAGGAAGCAGTAGAGCCAGCCGGCCTTCGCGTTGTAGGGGTCCCCCGGCTGCTCCACCTTGGCGTGGTGCACGTGGTGGGAGACGACATACGCCTCTTCCGAAATCGTCTTCACCACCAGGTTGCGGCACAGCTCCCGGAAGAACGCGTTCTTGAACGTGAAGGCGCGGTGCGTCGAGTAGCGGTGGTACCAGATGGTGCCGTGCGTCCCCAGAATCACCATGCTGTAGATGAAGCCGGCCAGCAGCAGCCACCAACTGAAGTAGTGGGTGAAGAAGAGCGCGAGGGGGACTCCGAATCCCAGCGTGGTGACCCAGGCGATGAGCGCCAGCCAGTTCTTACGCGTGCGAAAGATGTTCAGGCGCGTAAAGAACTCCGAGGCGATCTCCCGATGAGTCGGCACGTAGAGCGCGCCGTCCTTTTCGTAGCCGTAGCTCGGAGGGTCGAGGATGCGGTCCAGAAATGACATGAATTCCCTGAGCAGGCGGCGGGGGCGCGTGAACTGTGGCGGAGTTTCTCATGAAACGCCGGCGGCGGCGCGAAGTGCTACCCGGCATTTCTGACGCGGGCGCACGTGAAGACTCCGCGTGGGCGGAACAATGGGCTCCCAGCGGAGTGGAACGGGGCTCGACGTCGCGCGAATCCTGGCAGTCCTCGTCGACCCCGCCTCCTGCCTGGTGCTCGGGTGTCAGCGAGGGGTGGCTCCATTGGTCGCCCTCGATGACGGTGAATCGCTTGCCTGCTCGTCCGCGTGGGCGCGAGAAGCCCCCCGGGGGGAGCAGGGGTAGGCCCGCCGCTACCGTCTACGGAGCTCCTGGTCCACGTCCTCGCGGAGGCGGTGCAGGGCCTCCGCGAGCGCGTTGTCCGAGTTCACCCGAATCCAGGCGCGCACGCCCAGCACGGCCTCCAACTCGGTGAGCGCCTTCAACACCCGTCCGGGCTCCAGGGTGTTGACCTGGACCGAGAGGGTGTCGTTCCAGGTCGTCGATTCCACGCGGTCGTCCGCCGTCAGGTACGGACGGAGGTGCGGGACGACGTCGGGGGGACCGCGCGTGGGCTGGGTGAAGTGGCCCAGCACGACGACGCGCTTGCTGGTGAGCATGAGCGCGGTGCCGCCCTGTCGCTGGGCGAGGTAGCCGAGGCGAGGTCCGAAGTGGTCCTCCTCCAGCAGGACGTGCGGGCCCGCCACCGTGACGTCGCCGCTCAAGTCCTTCGCATACCGGGCCGCCGCCTCCGCTGACTTGAACAGGGCCCACAGGCGCAGCCGTCCCGTGTGAGGTGCGCGCGAGGCGAGGCGTTGTTCGAGGCGAACGTTCTTGGGAACATCCACCAGCTCCACCGCCACCGCCGCGTCGTGCTCCTGGGCAAGTGCCTTCAGCTTCGCCACCTTGGTGTCGAGGGAAGGGACGCCCCAGAAGTCGACGAGCCCGTGGAGCTGGTTCGCGTGGCGGAAGAAGGTGCCGAGCTGCTCCTTCTCCATCACACGCTCCAGTGCACCGAGGGAAGCGGCGTCCTTCACGCCGAACACGGTCGCCAGCGCGAGCTGGCCGTGGCCGTGAATCTCCGCGTGGATCATGCTCCCCTTGCGCTTCCACAGGAGGGTCCGCAGCGCGGGGAAGTCGTCCCCCAGCGTCATGTCCGTGTACAGCATCACCACGCGGCCCAGGGCAGTCATCATCTCCGGCGCACGTTCCTCCTCGCCCACGGGGATGCCTTCCGCCGCGAGCAGCTCCTTCCACCGCTCGGGATAGGCGCGCCCTGACTTCCAGTCCGGCAGGAGCGTGTCGAGGTACGCGGTGGTCTCGTCCGTGGTCTCGAAGCGACCCACGAGCACGCAGTCGCCGCTGTTGTTTCCGGAGAAGCCCCGCCACACGCGAACACCGTCGGCCAGCGCCTCCTCCTGGGGCGTCCCCGCGCGTGCGCAGCCCGCCAGGGGCGACGGCGCGGACAACACGTCCCGCCGTCCGTTCCAGCCCGCGAGCACGTCCTCCGCCGAGCGGATGGGCAACCCTCCTCCCTGGAACGAGCAGGCCTTCAACCGCCGGTCCGACGTCAGGGTGATGAAGTCGAGCCCCGCGCCACAGTCACCGCCGAAGAGCCGGGGGACCTCCGTCAGCGTGTCCCCGAAGCAGACCGACAGCCGCGTGCGCAGCGGACTCTCCGCGAGTACCTCCGTGAGTCGCGCCTCCTCCGAGGCGCTCAGTCGGAGCTTCGAGTCGTTGCCCACGTAGCGCAGGAGTGCGGCGTCGCGACAGCCCAGCGCGTGGAGCGTGCGGAGCTGTTCCGGAAGCAAGGGCAGCCGCTCCGGAGTGGCCAGGATGTTCACCCCGAACGTCTGTCCCGCGCGGGCGAGCCGCTCGACGCAGGCCTCCCAGTCGTTGTCCTCGTAGAGCGACACCCGGACCTCGCCCAGGTGGGGCGCGAGCCTCGCGAGTCGCTCGTCGGAGAGCAGCGTCCCGTTGGTGGTGAAGTGGAGCGCGAGCGACGTCTCCTCCGACAGCCGCCGCACCAGTTCGTCGAACCCGCGAAATGCCAGGGGCTCGCCGCCACCGAAGGCGACCTCCAACGTGCCCGCGCGGGCCAGCCCCGCCAGTACGTCGAACGCCGAGTCCACCGTCCACTCGCTCCGCGCTTCCTGCTCCCTCGAGCAGAAGGTGCACGCGAGGTTGCACGCGTTGGTGATGCCGAAGAGCACCAGCCGGGGCGCCCTTCGCCGCAGGTGGCGTGTGGAAGGCGCATCGACGCGCAGGTTCGTGCCCGTCTTCGGGTGGAACCAGAGGAGGGCGCCATCGAGCGCGTGCGGGCGCCAGTCGGATTGCGGCTGCATCAATGGCCTCTGAGTCGCGGCGTCGGCGCGGCCTGTCATGTCCTTGCCCACACCCTGCAAACCCCTGGAATCATGGAAAATCCGTCGGTGGGCTCGTGGTTCTCAGCCTACAAGAAACAACAGGGGTTCCGGGCCCGATAACCCCTGAGTCAGCCGCGGTCCGGCCGCCCACACCCCCCGAGGTCCCACCCATGGGTTTCAGGATCCCCAGCTTCAACGACGTTCGGAAGACGGTGACGAACACCGTCAACGACGTGAAGGACACGGTCGTCGACAAGGCGGCCGACGTGAAGAAGGCCGTCGTCGACACGAGCAAGGACGTGAAGAAGGCCGTCGTCGACACCAGCAAGGACGTGTTCGAGGACGTGAAGCACAACCCCGTCACGGACGCGTTCAAGAAGGCCATCACCGACCCGAAGGACCTGGCGCGCGACGTGTTCCAGACGGGCCTGCGCACGGCCTACCACGGCGCGCAGAAGGTGCTGCCGGAAGGCGCGGCGAACCAGCTCGTGAAGGCGGCCGAGGGCGGCATGGATGGCCTGGCCAAGACGTCCGAGCTGCTCCTGGGCAAGGACTCCTCCGTCACCCAGAGCCTGAAGACGCTGGGCCGGGTGGACCTGGAGGGCATCACCCGGACGACGGACCCGGTGACGGGACAGAAGCTCCAGGGTGACTGGCCCAAGCTGTGGGGGACGTGGCTGCTGGAGGAGAAGCCCAAGGACCTGGGCACCTGGGACAAGGACAAGAATGGCACCGAGCGTGTCACCGTGCGCGACAACGCGTACACCGACGACCTGGCGGGCCGGCCCCACCAGCAGCAGGTGACCGAAGAGTTCTTCAAGATGTACCCGAACCCGAAGCCGGGCGACGTCTTCCCTCCCAAGGACGCCACCCAGGAGCAGAACGACAAGGCCCTGTACCGCTTCACGGGCCCGGGCACCGACGAGAAGAGCAAGGAGAAGTACACCTCGCTGGAGTGGTTCATCGGCTCGTACCGCACGGAAGTGAAGTGCACCGGCATCGACGAGAAGACCGGCAAGCCGAACCTCTCGTACGAAGTCGTGAACAACTCCCACATGGAGTCCGGCACCCGCGTGCCGGCCAGCTTCCAGGAGAAGGGCCTGCCTCCGGCGCTCGTGCAGGACCGCCAGCGGGAGACCGGCCTGGGCGTCGGGGGTGACTGGGTTCAGCGCTACCAGTGGACCAGCACCGGCGTGGACAACCCCACGAAGTAGCCGTCCCGTCCTCGCTCGCTGACGAAGGCCCGGTGGTCGCTCACGAGCGGCCCCGGGCCTTCTGCCTTTCACGCGGGGGCCGGGAACGGGGCGGACCCCATGTCCGGCTTTGCGCGGAGAGGCGCCGAGGTGACGCATGGCGCCGTGGGTCGCGGACAATGAAGGTGACTTCCTGCGTCACATCATGTCCGTCGGTTTTTCCCATGCGTCAGGAAACATTTTCGGCTGATTCGCGAAGATGTAGGCATCCCCCCTTCAACACGAGGCGCAGTCATGGCCGGTCTCTCCTCTGTGAACAGCAGCGCCGCCGAGTCCGCCCGTCGTCGCGCGGAGGCAGCGCGCGTCGCCGCCAGGCAGCAGCAGACGGCGACGGCGACCGAGGCCAGGCCGAAGGCGAAGCCGGTGGAGCAGGTCTCCGCGTACGAGGGGCCTCGCAAGACGGGCGCGGAGAAGCTCACGGGTGAGAAGGCGCAGCCCGCCGCGAAGGGGCCGCTGGACAGCGCGCCCGCGGACCCGAAGGCGCGCGCGACGTGGTGGAAGCAGCTCTCCCCCACGGAGCAGATGCAGGCGGTCTCCTCGGACCCCAAGAAGGTCGGCTCCATGGACGGCCTGCCGGCCTCCGTGCGCGACACGGCGAACCGCACGCAGCTCAAGAACGAAATCGCGCGGCTCAGCGCGGAGAAGTCGCCGTCGAAGGAGCAGCAGCGCCAGTTGGATAACGCGCGGACCGTGCAGGCTCAGTTGGACCGGACGGCGAAGGAGGCGGGCTCCGCGCAGCTGCTCATCTATGACTCGACTTTCGTGAAGAGCGAGGGCCGTGCGGCCATCGTCGCCGGCAACCTGGACACCGCGAAGCACGTGTCCGTGAGCGTGCCGGGACTGAACTCGGACGTGCGCAGCTCGATGGACAGCATGACCAGCGAAGTGCTCCGGCTCCATGAGGCCTCGGGCACGGCGAACGGTGAGGTCGCGACGGTGGCCTGGATGGGCTACGACGCGCCGGGCTTCCATAACGTGGCGTCCGACAACGCTGCGGAGAATGGCGCGAAGCTGCTGGCCGCCGACGTGGCCGGCATCCGCGCCAGCCGCGAGGGCAACCAGCCCCACCTGACTGTCATTGGCCACAGCTATGGCAGCACCACCGCCTCCATCGCCGCCGACAAGAATGGACTCCAGGCGGATGACCTGGTGCTCATCGGCAGCCCAGGCGCTGGCAGCGCGAAGTCCGTGAAGGACTACGACGGCGCGCTCGCCAATGGCCACACGTGGTCCGGCTCGGCCAGCCGCGACCTGGTGTCCTGGCTCAATGGCAGCAACCTGCCCGGGGACCCGCTGGGACAGGACCCGTCCGAGAACAAGTTCGGCGCCAACCGGTTCACCGCGGAGGCGAAGGACCGCGGGAACAACAGCAACATGGGCGACCATTCCAAGTACTACAACGAGGGCTCCGAGTCCCTGGCCAACATCGCCGACATCGTCACCGGGAACTACGGGGGCGTGGACCGGGCCCAGCAGCGCTACGGGGAGCATGACTGGTGGAAGGGCAACCGAGTCCTCGACCCCGAGGTGAAGCGCGCCGTGGAGTGAGCCGGGTGTAGAGCGGGCCCAAGGTCCGCTCCACCGGCATCAATCACAAACTTCCATCTTCGCGGGACCGGCCTGAGCACTGGCGGGTCCCGCTTGTCTTGAGTGGACCTGGGAAGGTCGTGCATGCGCTTGTCGAACGTGGTGTTGAAGGGCCCTGACGTGGGCCCGAGGTTGTCGTCTGTCGAAGTCGCGCAGGGCAGTCTGGTGAACGGGCGGGAGCGGGTGCTCGTCAATGCGTCCAACACGAATGGTCAGCTCGGCTCGGGTGTCTCCGGTGCCATCCGCCGGGCGTGCGGCGTGGGCTTCCAGGAGCACATCCTCGCCGCGCTGAACGCGCGCTTCGGTGGGCCCATGGCGCCTGGCGAGGTGCTGGTGACGGAGGCGGGCGCGCACCCCACCGCGAAGTGGGTGGCCCACGTCGCGGTGATGGACTACCGCGAGGGCATCCACGGTGGCTCGTTCCCGGACGTGCAGCGCATCCGCGACGCATGCGTGCGGCTGTGGGCGGCGCTGGAGCAGGTGGAGGAAGACGACCTCTCGGTGGCCATGGTGGCGCTGGGGGCCGGTACCGGAGGGCTCTCGCTGCGCGAGTCGGTGGAGCTGGCGTGCTCCACGCTGAGCGAGCACCTGCGCACGCGCGAGCACTCGCGGCTCGGGCGGGTGGTCTTCTACGGCTACAACCTGCCGGAGTACATCGCCACCGTGGACGTCGTCTCGCGCCACTTCGCGCTGCCGGAGGGCTCGGTGTCGAGGGAGGTGCTGGACTTCGTGGAGCGCAGTCGCGAGCAGGAGCGGCAAGGCAGGTAGCCGCCTTCGCCCGCGCTAGCCGAACCGCTCGCGCAGCGCCGACGCGTGGCTCCGGCTGAGTGGCAGCGGGGCCTCCAGCCCGCGCAGGTAGACGTCACCGCCTCCGCTCAGGCCCCGGTCCACGCGCTCGACGAAGGTGAGGTTGACCAGCGCGGAGCGGTGGATGCGCGCGAAGGTCCGCTCCGGCAAGCGCAGCTCCCATTCCTTCAAGGGGCGCGGCGACAGCGTGCACTGGCCATCCGCGGTGACGAGCTCCACGTAGTCGCCCGCGCCGCGAAGGCAGACGAGGTGCTCCACCCGCACGAAGCGCGACTTCGCGCCGTTCTCCAGGAACAGCACGTCCGCCTCGGTGAGCTTCGGGCGGGTGGGGCCCTGCGTGGGCGCGGGCTTGCCCTGCTCCCGGGCCACGAGTTTCTCCACGGCCCGCGCCAGCCGGTCCGGATGCACGGGCTTGAGCAGGTAGTCGAGCGCGTTGACCTCGAACGCCCGCAGCGCGTGCATGTCGTGGGCCGTGACGAAAATCACCTGGAACGGCCGCTCGGGCAGGCGGGCGAGCAGCTCGAAGCCACCCTCTCCGGGCATCTGCACGTCGAGGAACAGCAGCTCCGGCCGCAGCTCCTCGATTCGCGCCAGCGCGGACGTCACGCTGTCCGCCTCGCCCACCACCTGCACGTGGGGCGACGACGACAGCATCTCGCGCAGCTCGACTCGGGCGAGCCGCTCGTCATCCACGAGCAAGGCGCGCAGGGGCTGTGTCATGCGATTCCTCGGCGAGTATCGGGGTCCATTCCATGGCGGGAAGCTCGACGGCGATGTGGACCCAGCCGTCCGTCTCCGACGTCTCCAGCTTCGCGCGCTCCGCGAAGAGCTGGGCCAGCCGCTCGCGCACGTTGCGCAGGCCGGTGCCCGTGCCCTGGGGGCCCAGCTCGCGTGCCGCGGGGGCCCACGTGCCGGTGTTGTCCACCTGGATGCGCAGCACGTCCTTCACCCGCGTCACCTGTACGCGCACGCGCACTGGCAGGACTCCAGCGGCCATGCCGTGCTTCACCGCGTTGTCCACCAGCGGCTGGATGAGGAACGCGGGCACGGTGAGCTGCTCGGTGCCGGGCTCCACGGAGAGGCTCGCGTCCAGCTTCTCCTCGAAGCGCACCGACTCGATGCTCAGGTAGCTGCGCACCATGGACAGCTCCTCCTCCAGCGGGACATGCGGGGAGTCCCCCTTCTGGAGCGAGAAGCGCAGGAAGTCCGCCATCTCCGTCACCATGCGCTTCGCACGGGCCGGGTCCTCCCCGATGAGGGCGCGCACGGAGGTGAGCGCGTTGAACAGGAAGTGAGGATGCATCTGGTGCCGCAGGGACGCGAGCCGCGCCTCCTGCGCGAGGGTGTCCGCTCGCAGGGCGCGCTCGCGCTCCTCCTGCCAGGCGCGGGCGTGCTTGATTCCGAAATAGAGCCCGCTCCAGCCCAGCAGGGTGATTCCGTACTCCAGCGAGAGCCGGGGAATCGACATCTGGTGCCGCTGCCAGTCGTAGGTGGGGTAGAGCCAGATGGCCCACAGCTCGCCCAGCACCGCCCAGAGGGCTCCGAACGCCGCGCTGATGACCATGGCCCAGAGCGTCTGCCGTCGGAAGGTGCCCGGGAAGAGCGGCCGGTAGGCCAGCCGCATGACACTGGTGAGCGCCAGCCCGTACAGCGCGCGGTGCGCCTTGGGCACCACCAGGTGCAGCGCGCCGCCATCCACGCCCGCGGTGATGGCCGGATAGAAGGTGATGATGAGCAGGAGGGCGTAGAGCCCCCAGCCCCCGAGCTGCAACGTCCAGAAGGCCGGAGCGGGGGCCGGGCGGTGTTTCATGCGGAGCAACCTACCAGAGTGGGATCCATCACCAGGGGAAGGGTAGGGGCGCCCGGTTGCCCCTCCGTTCCCTCCTCTGTGAAGGCCCCCCGCGAGACGGTGAGCGGTGCCCTGCGCCTGTGGGCCGCGGGGCATGGCCCTCGCCGAAGCACCTTTTTTCCACCATTCCCCGACAATTGAGAATCGGAGGTCGCACCATGCCCTTTGAGCACGGCGGTCGGATTGGTCCCAGGGTCGTCCCGCTGCTCCCCAAGCCGCAGCCACAGCCTCCGGTGGCCGAGGCGAAGGCGACCGCTCCGTCGACCGCGCCCAAGGGCCATTCCCAGACGGACAGCTTCCAGGCGAACACCGTCAGCGCGAAGTCCGCCGAGTCCTCGACTCCGGTGGACACCACCTGGTCCAAGGGCCAGCCGCTCTCCGAGGCGCGCAACGCGCATCGCACCAACACGAAGGAGGAGTTCGAGGCCGCGTTGAACAGCGGCGCGAACTGGTTCGAGGGGGATATCCGGAAGGAGATCAACAACGACACCCCGGAGATGCGCCACGACAAGGGCCACGAGGATGGAGACAACCTCACGCTCAACGAGTGGCTGACGATGGGCAAGGCGTCCGGGCGCGGCCTCAAGCTCGACATCAAGGAGGGCGACCAGATTCCGGCCGTCCTCGACGAACTGGAGAAGGTGGGCATCTCCGAGGACAAGCTGATGCTCAACCTCGGCTTCGGGGACATGCAGAAGTACGGCGCCGAGATTCGCGCGCGCTTCCCCAATGCCATCCTCGCCATCAACCCGCCCACCGAGGGACAGGTGAAGGGGGCGGATGCGCGGAAGATGGTCGACCTGGCGAAGGAGCTGGGCGGGCCCGTCACCTTCGTGGTGCGTCACGACAAGCTGACTGACGACGCCATCAAGACCTTCCTGCCCGCCGGCACCGTCTCGGTGTGGGGCGAGTCGAAGGACCCGGTGAAGGCCGCCGAGGACCTCAAGGCCCGAGGCGTCAACGGGATGGTCGACATCGCGGGGCCCCATGGGAACAACTGGGGTGACGCGGCCAGCGCGGTGAAGAACTGGTTCAAGACCGGCTGGGACAAGGTGTTCTAGTCAAGGAAGCCCTGCATGCGTTCGCAGCACGTATTCGCGGCCATGGTCCTGTTGTCCATGGCCGCGCGCGCCGATGAGCCCAAGCTCTTTCAGAAGGAGGCCAGGCTCTCCTTCGAGAAGTCGATCTCCAGCGCGCTGAAGGACGCCAACACCGCGTGCGGCACCCGGCTCAAGGTCAAGACCAACTTCAACTGGTTCAATCCCAAGGATTGGGATGGGGTGGGCTACGAGGACTCCTGCAAGGAGGTGCTTCTTGGCATCGCGACCACGTGCGCCCGCCCCGAGAACAAGAAGGCCCTCGCCAAGAAGGTGACCGGCGTGGCGTGCCTGTTCACATGGAACGTCTCGGAAATGGCGCTCTACGGTGCCCTCAACCCCGAGCACCCCGACAACAAGCAGAAGTTAGGCACCAACGACACCCCACCGCGCAACGTCTCGCTCTCGAAGGGCCTGCTCATGTACGAGATGCACAAGGGCGACAAGGCCATCGCGGACGAGACCCGGACCGTCCTCGAGGAGGCGCTGAAAGCCGGGTCCCGGTAGGACCGATTCCAGGCGGTGTCTCCGCTCGGTCGGAGGGCCTCTTCGCTCAATGAGATAGCCGGCCCGCGTCGAGGGAACGCGCGGACGAGGAGCGGTGTCAAAGCCGCCCGCGTTTCCGTTTCGCGGGAGCCGCGCCGGACATGTGTCGCTTTGTGTCGCCTCCGCAGGGCGTGCAACGCTCCGGTCATGTCCTTCAATCGCAAGGGGTTCGGCGCGAGCTCGCGTGGGTTCGTCTCGCCGTGGGCTCTGACTTCATGGCTGGGATTGAGCCTCTGCATGCTCGCTCTGCCCGGCGCCGTGCGTGCCCAGGCGGAGTCGACTCGAACGTCCGGCGCCAACTTCAGCCGGGAGCGCTTCGTGCTCGCCGCGCGAGAGGTGTTGGGTGTGCCCTATGTGCTGGGCGGGCGCCTGCGTGAGGGCGGCGCGGGGCTCGATTGCCAGGGCGTGTTGTTCTACGCCGCCGAGCGCGTGGGAAGCTGTGGCTGGAAGTCGTTCTCCGTGCTTCCCACCGTGGCGGTGCCATCGGCGGAGCTGGGCGCTTCGGTGTCGGGCTTGTCGCCCGTGGCCTCCACTTCGCTCGACGTGACGCGGCTGGTGCCCGGTGACGTGCTGTGGCTGGTGGGGTTCGACGCCAATCCGGCCGAGCCCTCCATCGGCGAGCTCTCGGGTCGCCCTGTCTGGGTCTGGCATACCGGGCTCTACAGCGGAAACGGACGATGGATTGTCGGTGACCACTTCGCGGGTGAGGTGGTGGAGGTGGACCTGGTGGCCTATTTGAAGGAACACGCGGACACCTACTCCGGCCTGGTCGTGACTCGGATGGAGCAGGGCCCTCGTCCCGGCCGTTGTCGCCAACATGCGCCCATGCGGAAGCCAAGCCCAGCGCCACGTGAAGACTCTCGTCGGATGCGCGACGGCGGCTCCTGATTGCCTCCCTGGATGGACGGTGGGAGTTGTCCTCGGGTAAGTCGTTCCCAGGGTGTCACCGCGGGAGCGTGTGCGTGCGAATCAAGGGGCTGACGGGGCTGGCGGTCCGCATCGAGTTCAAGAACGCACCGAGGAAGGAAGCAGCCTGGCTGCGAAGCCAGCCCCAGGGACAGACGCTCTCCTCCGCTCAGCTCCTCGAAACGCTGAAGCAGCGCCCCCTGTTCGACCTGGGGGGGCTCGGCAGCCCCTTCGAGCTCGCCTGTGTCGTGGCCGACGCCGATGCTCCGGAGCTGCGCGCGCTCCTGGAAGCGCTCCTCGACCTCGCGGTGGAGAAAGGCGGGCGTGGGGAGCTGGCGAGCTTCGCGCTCGACGGTGAGGTGCGGTGCTGGCTCTGGGAAGACAAGAAGCGCGCGCTGTCCGCGCGTCACTCCGACCCGCGCGTGAAGACAGACTTCATCCTGTTGCAGAAGCACCGTCGGGAAGCGGCGCTGGCCTATGTCCCGCCCCGGAAGGACACGCTGCGCTGTGCGTGTGGCGTGCCCGTCGAACCCGAAGCGGTGGTCTGCGCGAGCTGCGAGTGTGACTTCACCACCCCCATCGGCATCGAGGTGCGGCCGGAGGACCCGGAGCGCCTTCGGCCGATGCGCGCCCGGCTGATGGAGCTGAAGATTCCGCTGCCCGAGGGCGACCTCTTCGTGGCGAGGGTGCTCCGGCCGCGCAACGCGTTCGAGGCGCTGACGTACGAAGCCTTGATGCCTGGCGTGGGCCTCCAACCCTTGAGCCGTCGCGAGATGAAGCGCCGCGTCGAACTGCTGTCCGAGTTGGAGCGATGGCCGGTGCGCTACCGCCTCCCCGGACAGACAGGAGAGTGGCGCTTCACCTCGTGGTGCTCGGGCACGGTGCGTCAGGCCCGGCCTTCCGCGAGGAAGGTCCTGGAGCGACTGGCGAAGGAACAGGGCGACCGGTTCGAGGAGATCAAGGCCGTGTCCCTCGAGGAGTCGGGCTGGCGGGCCGCGGGTGAGGTCAGCGGCAGCTCGCTGTTCGACTTCGCGAGTGACGCCGAGGTCGTCGCGCATACCCTGGACTTCATCCAGCGCTTCGATGGTGACCGGGTGGAGCTGGCCGCCGAGTATCTGGTGGGCCTCCAGCGCCTGGCGCCGGACCTGCTCACCGCGAAGGAGCGCAAGCGGTGCGAGCAGTACCTCGACGAGTGCGCAGTTCGCTTCGGTACCGGCTTCTGGGACTACTTGAAGCGGCGGGGTCTGAAGGCGAAGTCGAGCGCCCACGCGCTCGCGGCGGTGCTGAAGGAAGCCGGAGACCCGGACGCGGAGGACACGACGCCGCGTACGCTCAAGGACCTGTCGCGAGGGGCGGTGGAGTGGCTGGCGGACGGCCGTCGGCCCGAGGTGGAGGACGTGAAGGCGGACTGGCTCGTGCGGGAACTGGAGGCCCTGAAGCGCTCGAAGGCCCTCCCGAAGATTCTGCTCCAGCGCGCGGAGGAGGCTCGGCGTTTCCCCGCGCCGTTCGGGCTCACCGGCGCGCTGTACTGGGACGTCCAACCCGCGCCAATCTCCGAAGAGGACCTGAAGGCCCGGGCCGCATGCCCTGAGTGCAACCGTCGGGTGCAGCCGACGAAGGTGTTCCACATCCCATCGCTCGACGCCGACACGGAGGCGCGCACCCTCCGGCTCTATGAGTGCGAGCCGTGTGACAGGGCCCTGCTGTTCGCCCGCGCCGTGAAGCAGGCCCGCTCGACGCGAGCCCGTGCGCGCGCCGTCCACGAGCACAAGGACGCCAACGCGCTGGGGCGGCCGCTGCCCACGGGCTTCGTGAAGTGGCGCCATGCGCGCTTCGTGTCCCGGCGGCTCCAGGACAAACCGCTCGCGCTCCAGCTTCAGGGGCTGCCGCGCGTGTCGGAGGCGGAGGACTCCGACATGGACCTTCGCTGTGGCCACCCCTTCGTCCGGATTCGCATCCATGCGCATCAGTTGGACCTCCAGCCCGGCTTCGGCGGGGGCGTCGTCATGGGCCAGCTCTGCATGACGCCGGGATGCAAGAAGCCGGACGTCAGGACCGCCCGCGACGACTGACGACTCGGCGCGCGGCCGTCACGTTCCGTGCGGCCCCACGGGAGGCCAGGAGAGTTGCACCCGCGTCCCGTGCGGCTCCTCGGGACGGATGGACAAGTCCCAGGAGAACCGACGCGCCAGCCGCTCCACGAGCGACAATCCGACGCCGAAGCCCGCGTGCTCGGGTTGTACCTGTCCGAAGCCAACGCCCGTGTCGCGGATGCTCCAGCTCCCGGGAGCCACCTGGATGACGATGCGGCCCTGGCTCGTGTAATCGAGCGCGTTCTTGATGAGGTTGCCCAGCATCACCCGCGCCACGGCCCCCGGGAGTGGCGCGAGGACCTCGTCCGAGGCCTCGATGACCAGCTCCACGCCGTCGTGCCGGTGACGGTCTCCATACAGCGCGGCCATCTCGCGGGTGATGCCCACCAGCCCGCACGCCTCGTCGGAGCGGCCCGCGCGGGCCAGCCAGAGGATTCCCTCGGTCAGCAGGCCCATGTGGCGCACCGCCTGGCGCAGTCGCTCGAAGGTCTCCCCGTCCGACGGCGGGTCCAGCTCCAGTATCTCCACCGCGCCCTGGGCCACGGCCAGGGGCGTGCGCAGCTCGTGGCTCGCATCGCGGTTGAAGGCGCGCTCTCGCTCCAGCAGCTCCTGGATGCGGAGGTCCCGGGCACGCAGGGCCGCCGCGAGCATGTGCACCTCGGCGATTCCGCCGTCTTCTTCCGGGCGCGGAGTCACGTCCGCCCGCACCCGCGACACGAGCTGCTCCAGGGGACGGCTGAGCCGCCTCGCGACGAAACGGGAGAGCAGCGCGGCGCCCAGCAGGGCCAGCAGGGCGCTGGTCACCAGCAACCCGGCTGTCCGTTGGAGATGGCGGGTGGTGCTCGTCAGCGCCGTGGTGTCGAAGACCACGTAGCGCGTGGGCCCTCGGGCCGCGTCCGGGCGCACCGCGACATGGAAGTGCCCATGCCCCCGCGTGAAGACCTCCCGCTCGCTCCGTGGAGCGTCCTCCGGCAGCGACTCCCGGAGCCACGGAGGCAGGCTGGCGTGGCCCACGTAGGTCGTCATTCCGGACGGGACGATGCTCGGTTCATCCGGGTGTCGGTCCGCCTCGGTGGCCACGAGCCGGTCGAAGATGGCGTCCTCGAGGTCGTAGCTGAAGGCGGTGAAGAAGGCTCCCATCAGGGCGAGCGCGAGCGCCGCGGAAAGCGCCATGGCGCCCAGGAGGAGGCCTCGGACCGACCTAGTCTTGGGGCGCATCCAGGCTGTAGCCCTCGTTGCGCCGCGTGGTGATGGAGGGACTCATTCCCAGCTCCGCGAGCGCGCCTCGCAGGGCATAGACATGGGTGCGCAGCGCGCTCGACTCCGGTGCTTCGTCTCCCCAGAGCTGGTGGGCCAGCTTCTCCGTGGAGACGGGCTTGGGCGCGGCCTCCATGAGCAGCTTCAGGATGATGGCCTCCGTCCTGTTGAGGCGCACGGTGCGCTCGCCCAGCCGGGTGAAGCCGGTGTCCGGCTCCAGGGTGAGCTGCCCCACAATCAACCGTCGTCCGCTCGGAGGAACGGGGCGCCGCGCCAGGACTTCCAGGCGCAGGCGCAGCTCCCGAAGGGAGAACGGCTTCACGAGGTAGTCATCCGCGCCCGCGCGAAAGCCCGCCTCCTTGTCATCGAGCGTGTCCCTCGCGGTCAGCATCAGGATGGGCACCAGCCGGGGCGCGAGCTCCCGGTAGCGCTGACACAGTTCGATTCCGTCCAGGCCCGGCAACATCAGGTCCAGGACGATGACGTCGTACTCATGGCCCAGCGCGAGCGTGAGTCCCTGCGGCCCGGTGGTGGCGAAGTCCAACTGGAAGTCCGCGCCCAGGAACCGGGCGATGTTCGCCTGGAGGTCGCGGTTGTCTTCGACGATGAGCACTCGCATGGGGATGCCCGGGCGGGCAGGGGGCCTTGGAAGGAGAGGGCCGCAGGTTATCAGTCGCCGCGTCAACCGGAGGTCAACCGCGCGTTGACGCGGGGCTGACGTCGGAAATCGCAAGGTGGCGGGGCCTCTCACTCCGAGGAATCCCGACATGACTCGCCTGCTCTCGCTGTGCCTGCTGCTGCTGTCCGCCTCCCTGGCCCACGCCGCCGACCCGGTGGCGCCGCTGGAGGTCCGCGGCGCGGATGGAGAACGCATCCCCACCGTGGTGCTGGAGCCCGAGGGCGGCGCGGCGAACCCGCCGGTGGCCATCCTCCTGCACGGTCTCACCCGCAAGAAGGAGGACTGGCTGTCGGACGCGGCCCCTACGCATGGCGGAGTGCTGAAGGACACGCTGCTGCGGGCCGGGTACCGGGTCTATCTCCTGGATGCGCGACGACATGGGGAGCGGGCGACCCCCGACGCGAAGCCCGGTGCGCTCGCCAAGCAGGCTCACCGGGGCGAGCCCGGGCCGTATGTGGCGATGATCGCCGACACCGTCAAGGACGCCCACGCGCTGCTCACCGCCGTGTTGGTGAAGGGCAAGCCGCCTCGGGTGCTCGTCGGCGGGTACAGCATGGGCGCCCAGGTGGCGCTGCTGCTCGCGGCGCGTGAGCCTCGTGTCACCCATCTCGTCACGATGGTGCCGCCCCACATCGACCCGACGATGGAGGAGGTGGCCCCCGTGCGGCACATGGCGCGGATTCAACAGGACTGGCTGCTGCTGACGTCGAACCAGGATGACTTCGCTCCCGTCGCGGACAGCAAGGCGCTGTTCGACGCGGCCCCGTCTCGCCGCAAGACGCACAAGACCTTCGACAGTGGCCATGCGCTCCCGCGCGAGTACCTGGATGAAGTGAGCCGCTGGCTGCAGCGGGTCAGCGGCCGTTGAAGAACGCGGCCTGTTGAAAGCGCAGGCCCGCGAGGACCTGCTCCACCCGTTGCGCGGAGAGCGTGCCGATGAACTCTCCCAGCCGGGTCTTCTCCACGGAGGACACCTGGGAGACGACGATGACGCTGTGCCGGGGCAGGTCGCCTTCGCCCTCGTCGAGGAGCACGTTGCCCGGCTCGTTCGCGCGCTTCAGGTTGGACGTCAGCGCGCAGACCACCACGGTGTGGATGCGAGAGTGGTTGAGGACATCCTCCTGAACCACCAGGTGGGGATGCACGATGGGGGGAATCGACCCTCGCGCTTCATCGGACTCCATCCAGTAGAGGTCGCCTCGGTGGAGGGGCCGCGGGGTCCGGGGCTCTTGCATGGGGTCCTTGTATCCCTCGCGGTGGAGCGATGTCCCCGCTTCAGTTCAGGCGTGCGAGCAGGGCGTTCAGCTCGCCCGTGAGCTTCGGGGACTTGAGCGCGCTCTTGAGAATCCGGGCGAGGGGCTCGCGTTCGTCGGGCGTCGCGGCACTCAGTCGAGGTGCCCACTGTGTGCCCAGCTCCTCGGCGAGCTTCCTCTGCGGACCGGGGTGCGTGAGCAGCCAGGCACGCAGCTCCGTGACGAGCGCCGAGTCGGGGACTGTCGGCGCGGGCTTCACCTCGACGCCCGGCTGGGTTCGTCCGTTCAAGACGGCGTCGAGGTGGTCCCATGCATCGAGCAGACTCCAGGCCCCCTGCGTCCCCGCGCCGGTGTGAGCGCACAGCGTCAACACACGCTCCACGTTGCTCTCCGTCCGGTCCGACAGCGCGAGCGCCGCGGCACGCGCGAGGATGCGACCGCGTCCCTCGGGAGTCGCGAAGTCGAGGGCGCGCTCCGTCCACCCTTCCCGAGAGACCAGGTGAAGCAGCTCCCGCGAGCCACGCGTTCCCTGGTGCAACGCATCCATCGCGGAGCGGAGCCCCTCGCCGCCTGTCGTCCGCCCGCCAGCGCGTTCCAGGGCCCAGCCCATGACCTTTCCGCGTTCCGTTTCGTCGAGACGCGCCGCGAGCTGCCCCGGACCCGGGTAGTCCCAAGGCCAGGCCACGCCCTGGGCCAACAGGTCGAAGGGAATGCCAGGGCGTCCCTTGCGCCGGTCCTGCCGCACGCCCTCCAGGACTCGCTGGAGCAGCGCGGTGTCGCGCGTGCCGCTCGCGACGCGGCGCCAGTCGACATCGAGCGTCTCCCAGCGGAGTGCGCCCCTGGCGACGCGTGCCTCTGCCGCCGCGAGCGCCAGGGCCTGCTGGGCCTCGAAGGACTCCGTGTTGGAGCGGGAAGCGGGCATCGCTTGTTCGAGCACCTCACGCGGAAGGCTCCGCCACCGGGCC
The DNA here is from genome assembly GCF_013372595.1 of Myxococcus sp. AM011. NCBI lineage: Bacteria > Pseudomonadati > Myxococcota > Myxococcia > Myxococcales > Myxococcaceae > Myxococcus > Myxococcus sp. AM011. The sequence continues at coordinate 880 of NZ_JABXEM010000021.1, read as the reverse complement.
TCGAGGTCCTGAAGCCTCGCGGCGAGCCAGGAGTGGACGTCAGGCGAGGCGAGCGGCAGCGGCTCGGTGGGGCCCACCGGTTGGGTGCAGACGAGGTCCTGGTGATACTGGCCGACGCTCGGGCCGTTCGCGCCCACGAAGCGGGCATCGAGCGCCCACGCGGGTTCGAGGTCGCGCTCCGTGGTGAACAACATCCACTGCTCCGCGCCGGACACGCCGTTGAGCTCCGCCAGCTCCAGGTGGCGGTCATGCTCGTCGAGCAGCCGCACATCGCTCAGCAGGCGCAGCCCTGGGAGTGTCTCGCCGTCAGCGGACTCCACGGGAGAGACCCATACGATTCCGCGTGCTTCGAGCAGCTCGCGCAGGTCACCGCTCAGCTCGAACCCGCGTCGCCAGAACGCGGCCTCGTAACGTTCGAGCAGCTCGCGCGAGAGGGGCTCCACGCCATGGAGTGCGCGGAGACCCGCCTGTGTCTGGCGCTCGCTCCACGCATCCCACAGCTCGACGATTCGCGACATGGTGCGCTCTCTCCGGGTTCACCGTGGAGCGATGTCCCGCGTGCCCCAGGCACGGAGCTTCGCCGCCGCTGCCTCCGGTGGCCACGGTGAAGTGGGCGGCGGGAAGCACATGTGGTCAATCGGGGGGGCCATCACCGGGTCTCGTCGCGCTGACACGTCAACGGACACGTCAAGAATCCGCGGGGCGACTCCTGACACACCCGACGCGCGCTTCAGCCAGGCCCCGCTGCCCTGGAGTGGGTACTGGCCTGGTTGTTGCTCTCGCGCCGTGCGCAGCCATTGCTTCCCCCGAAAGCGATACACCCCCCATGAAATCCGCTCTGAAATTCGCGAACCTCGCGGCCCTGTGTCTGGGCTTGATG